>CALYNN010000054.1 GCA_945221685.1 uncultured Clostridia bacterium
AAAGGATATAGTGCGCGAGCTATACAAAAAAAGCGACCGTATAGTAATATCTACCAACGGCTTTTTTACAGACAGGATTATAGATTTATGCGAGGAATTTCCCAATGTTGGCATAAGAATTTCCATTGAAGGTCTTGAGGAAACCAACAACAAAATCCGCGGACTTGAAAACGGCTTTAACCGAGGCTACGAAACTCTTAAAAAATTAGTTGAAATGAAGCACCCGGATGTAGGCTTCGGTATGACGGTGCAGGACGCCAATGCAAAGGACCTTGTTCCCCTTTACAAGCTCAGCGACGAAATGAATATGGAGTTCGCCACCGCATCGCTTCACAATTCCTTCTATTTTGTTGAAGCAAAAAATATTATTAAAGACAGACCCATGGTTGCCGAGGAATTTGAAAAGCTTATTAACGAGCTTCTTAAATCCAACTCACCGAAGAAATGGTTTAGGGCATATTTTAACCACGGACTTATAAATTACATATACGGTCAAAAAAGGCTACTGCCCTGCGATATGGCGTTTGACACATTTTTCATCGACCCCTACGGCGATGTTATGCCCTGTAACGGAACTAAAGAAAAAGAGGTTATGGGCAACATTAACGATACCGATTGGGATACCCTTTGGAGCAGTCCGCAGGCAGAGCAGGTACGGGCAAAGGTTAGATGCTGTGACAGGCAGTGCTGGATGATAGGCTCCGTTTCGCCTGCAATGAAAAAATATATTACCGTTCCTGCAATGTGGGTAATCAAGCACAAATTCCTTCGCTTTTTTAAAGACAAAAAATATTCGATGTACGAAAATCAGATTTGCCGCGATTACCGCGACGGCAAGGTTACTAAAGAGGAGCTTGATAAGCTTTCAACCTGTGATGTTAACGCAGTTGTAAACGACGGATTATCCGAAAGCTCAAGAGAACAGCTTAAAAACAAAAGCGGCGAGGAAATCGTTGACGCAGATATTGCCGCGCAAATAGGAAAGTGATAAGCTATGAACATTCTTCTTTCTGCTTACAGCGTTAATCCCTATCACGGCTCCGAGGACGGAATAGGTTGGAATTGGACCCTGCAGCTTTCCAAAAATTTTCCCGACAGTAAAATATATCTTCTTACCAAAAGATTTAACGAAAAGGACACCGAAAAGGGAATTAAAGAATTCAATTTAAAAAATGTTGAGCTTGTTATAGTCGATGTTCCCGACTGCCTAAACTGGTTTAGAGAAAAGCATTCGGCTTTTCATCATATGTATTACTATCTGTGGCAGTGTGTTGCATACAGATGGGCAAAGGGCTCCGGGATTAAATTTGATATAATCCACCACATAACAATGGGTGATTTTAGGTTTACGGGTAAAATGTATAGGTTTAAGGACGCATATACAATTTACGGTCCCGTGGGCGGCGGTCAGTCAACCCCACCGAGCCTTAAATGCTACGAAAAAAATCAAAAGGTGGAAAAATTCAGGGAAATCATAAATAAAACAAGAGCCGTTTCGCCATTTTACAAAAGGAGAATAAAAAGGTTTGACGATATTTACGCAATAAACAAGGAGACGGCGGAAATTATTTCAAAGGCGTCTGACGGCAGATGCAGGCTTTTAATGGAGCTTGCAGTCAGTGATGAATTTAAAAGCCTAAAAATTGAAAAAGTCCCTAATGATGATGTAAGCATTGTTTTTGTTGGCAGGCTTATTGAGAAAAAGGGCTTAATGCTTTTGCTTGATGTTATTGATAGGGTTGACAAAAAAATACCCTACACCCTTACCATATACGGCGGCGGTCCCTTGAGCGAAGCTATTGAGCAGACTGTAAAGGAAAAGGGACTTGACGGCAGAGTATTCCTTGCCGGCAGTGTTGACCACACGAAGATTTCAAAGGCGTATCAGGGGGCAGACATATTTGTAATGCCGTCCTTAAGGGAAACAAGCGGCAATGTTTTGATTGAAGCAATGGCTCACAGGGTACCCGTAGCCGCACTTGATATGAGTATATGCTCTCAGCTTAAGGTTCAAAACTGCGGGTGCTTCATTAACACAAATCAAAGCAGAGAAGCAGTTATCAACGATTTCGCAGCGGCAATTGAGGAGCTGGCAAAATCGCCTGAAAAGCGTGCGGAGCTGGGCGAAAACGGATACCGCTTTGTTAACGATGAGCTGACCTGGGAAAATAAGTTTAACACCGTTTACGGTAAATTTATAAATAAAAAGTAAAACCAACGGGGATTTTTATGAAAATTCTTATAGTCAATCCCATAATCTACACCAGCGAAACAAGGGATATAAAAAAAGTAAATACCATTAAGGACACTATGATTTACGATTTATGCCTTGCCTTTACCCAAAGCGGTGCAGATGTTACTCTTGCCGCGGCAGAGGACTATAAGCCCGAATTGCAGGAGGAGTATCCCTTTAGGGTGGTATGGATGAAGACGGTGCTTAAAAGGCTTTGCCCTCCCAACACTCTCCCCTTTTGTCCCCAAGTTAAAGGGCTTTCCAAATCAGGCGGATATGACCTTATAATTACAAGCGAGGTTTTTTCGTTAAATTCGCTGCCCCTTGCAATTCATTCACCTAAAAACTTAATCGTTTGGCACGAGCTTGCAAAGCACAACAAAATTTTTAAGGGTATTCCGTCTAAAATATGGTACGGCGTTATTGCCAAAATATTTTTCAGAAAGGCTCTCATAGTACCGAGAAGCATTGAAGCAAAAAATTTTATAAGCCGTTTTTGCAAAAATGTAAGCTCCACTATTATTGACCACGGAGTAAATCTTGATAAGTTTATCCCCTGCACCGAAAAGGAAAATATTTTTGCAGTCAGCTCACAGCTAATCGGCAGAAAAAGAATTGATAAAATAATTGACGCCTTTGCGGCTTATACAGATAAGTACGACGGCGAAGCGAGGCTCTATATTATGGGAGACGGCGAGGAGAGAGAACGGCTTCAAAATCAGGCTAAGGCTTTATGTAAGGAGGACTCTGTAATTTTTACAGGTAGGCTGAGTCACAGAGAGCTTGTTGACTATCTGCGCAAAGCAAAGGCAATGCTTGTTTATACCGAAAAGGATAATAACATGGTATCGGTAGTGGAGTCCATTGCCGTAGGTACTCCCGTTATTACAACCTCGGTACCATACAACGCTTCATACATAAAAGCAAATTCTCTCGGTATTGTAAACGATAATTGGAATGAGCAGGATTTGGCGGAAATCAGCCAAAACAAAGCCTACGCGGAAAACTGTATGGCATACAGAGAATTTATTTCAAATCAAAGCAAGGTTAAAACCTTTTTAAAAATTTACAATGAAATGCAGAGTGCCGAATAATATGGGAAAAGCAAAACAATTAATCAAAAGCAGTTTAAAAAACCATATGCTTTTATACAACGCCGTATCTGTTATCATTTCAAAAATGGGATATGCCGATGTTAATTTGGCTGGGCAAAATGCAAGATACAGAGCGTTTAAATACCTTAAAAAGCATTACGGAAAATATATCGGAAAAAGCCAATTCAAATCCTATGAGGGTGACAGCGAGGAAAAAATTTGGGTATGCTGGCTTCAGGGAATTGAAAACGCACCTGATATTGTAACGAATTGCTATGCTTCCATGAAGCATTATCTTGACAAAGAAATTACGGTTATAACCAAGGACAATGTACGGGAATATGCTACACTGCCCGATTACATATATGAAAAATGGGAAAAAGGAATTATAACAAACACTCATTTTTCGGATATTGTTCGGCTTCAGATACTGATTGAACACGGCGGTCTTTGGATTGACGCAACAACTTATTTTACGGGAAGGCTTCCCGACTATATTACCGACAACGATTTTTTTGTTTATCACGACGGATTTTTTGACTGCGAAACAATTAATATGGGAAGCTGGATTATTCACAGCAAGCCAAACAATATTCTGTTGCAGGAAACGCAAAATCTTTTGCTTACCTATTGGAAGAAAAAAAATTACCTTAAGCAATATTTTTTGCTTCATCTGTTTTTCCGTATGGTAACTGATTATTACAGCGACGAATGGGCAAAGGTACCGTATTACAGCCAAATGAATCAGCATATTTTAATGTTTGAGCTGAAAGACAGCTACGACGAAAAACGATGGAAGCAAATAAAAGAAATGTCAAGCATACACAAGCTGACAACAAAAATCAATGCCCACTGTGCAGAAGATAACAGCTATTTATCAATGCTCGACAGGCTTTATAAATAAAGGGAGTTTAGGCTATGACCGAAATCAGCGAAACCGAGCAAAGCTATGGGATGAAATAACAGACTATCCCTTTGAAAGCATAACAGTTAAGGGATTTAAAAACTACGACGAATACTTAAGTAAAAAGTACGGCGACTATATGAAGCTGCCTCCGATCGAGGAGCAAAAATCCCTTCACACATTTAAAGCATATTTAAAATGATAAAGGAACAAAAATGGAAAACAGTACTATTCAAAGCAAAGCAAGATATAATTGGATAGATAATATTAAAGCTGCGGCTTGTATTTTAGTTGTTTTAGGCCACTTTTTTATGTCTATGGAGGCTTCCGGATTAATTTCGGGCGGTACTGTATTCAACTACTTTGTCAACACAATTTATACCTTTCATGTTCAGCTGTTTTTCGTTTGCAGCGGATTTCTATATCAAAAAAGCAACCGCGTGCACTCTTTAAAATCTTGGAGGAGCAACGCATTAGATAAGCTTTTAAACTTAGGTGTTCCCTACTTTACCTTTTCATTGGCAACTCTTGTTCTTAAAATTCTGTTTCCCGACAATCTTACTACTCAGGCAACGGATATACTGAACACATTATTTGTCAATCCCACGGCACCTTATTGGTACTTATATGCTTTATTTTTCTTTTTTCTGATTATACCGTGTATGAAAAGCAAAAAGGACGCATACTGCCTTTTTGCCGTTTCACTTATACTTAAAATTACCCATACCGTTCTTGTGCAACAGGGTATTGCCCTGCCGTACATTGTATCAACAATTATGGGCAAGCTGATATGGTTTTCTGCAGGAATACTCTTATGCTTTATAGATTTTAGCGGAAGTAAAAAATCTCCCAAAATTATTTGCGCGCTGAGCGCAGTGGGAGCTATTGCATCAAGCCTGCTTCTTTGCACAGGCAACACCGTGGACCCTTGGGCAAGTTTTCTCACAGGTGCGTTGTTCGTTGTTTTTACCATTACCTGCTCACAGCTTGGCAAATTCACTGCTATCAGCAAATTCAGCAGTTGGTTTTCAAAATACTTTATGCCTGTATTTTTAATGCACACTATTTTTGCGGCAGGTTTAAGGTCGATACTGTTTAAGCTTGGCATTGACAGTAGCTTCTTACATATATTTTTAGGATTGCCGGCAGGCTTTATATTCCCGATGATTGTTTATAAAGTTATGGAAAAGCTACCTGCTCTTATGTTTTTTGTATATCCTAAAAAATCTCTTTCAATTATTAAAGGCTCAAAGCAATAAGGAATTATTATGGAAAATGTTAAAACCGACATATTTAAAACAAATACCGGCAGTAAGCTATATGTAAAAAGCATACTTGTAATAGCAGTGTTTTTGGTAATGATACTCATTGAGTTATTCAAAAACGGAAGCTACTGTGATGAAATTATCGGCGTTATTGCAATATTTTATATGCTTTTTTGGCGAAGAAAAATTGAACGGTATGACCTGACTACCATTGCACTGATTATTTTTGCGGTGTTAATAGGAATTCTTTCTAACCTGATAAGCGGTTTGGTATCATCTGCCTTTTCCATAGGCACCGATATAATAGTTGAAACAAAGCTTGTTTTCGGGTTTTTCTTTGTTAAATATTTTTTATCAAACAGGGAAAAGCAACAGGTTATTAATCTTTTAACGCCTCTTGCAAGGCTTTGGTGCTTGGTCTCCACGGCTACAGGTATTATTTCACAGTTTGTAAATACTGATATGACAGGAGAAATCCGATTCGGATTTATAAAAACCTTTGACTTTCTTTTTACCTTCAATTTTCAATATACATCGGTATATATGCTTGCATTGGGAGTAATAATATGCAGTACGGTTTTAAGTGAAAAAACAAGAAGGCGGTATATTATTATCGGTTTGATAGGAATATTCTTAGCTGCAAAATCTCCTTCTATTATTTTTACTCTGGTCTTTTTATCATTCCTATATAACTTTAATCAGCAAAAAAAGATAAACCCATTTATTATTGTTATTGCGGTTATTGTAATAGTTGTCGCAGGCTGGTATCAAATCAGTACCTATCTGCTTGAAGAAGGAACTCCAAGAAGAATGTTCTTTGAGTACGGAATAAAAACTGCAAACCGTTATTTTCCGTTAGGCTCGGGATTTTCCACCTTTGGTTCGGGTGAAGCCGCTTCACACTATTCGCCGTTGTACTATGAATACGGATTTGAAAATCTATGGGGAATGTCTCCTGACGACACCGCATTTCTTAACGATACCTTCTGGGCTTCGACTATCGGTCAGTTTGGTTGGATTGGATCAATAATTTATTTGACCGTTTTTATAAGAATATTGCTTATCGTGCGAAAAAAGGATTATGAGCCAACCAGAAAGGCTTTTATATATGCCGCATTTTTACAGTATTATTTCCACGCTATAGGCTCTGCTATTTTGTCAAGCTCTGCCGGAATGATTGGCTTTATGGCTCTCGGCTTGTTTATTAACAACTACTATGAGGATGAGAAAGAAAAGAAAGTAAAGCAAAGATTAAAGTTAAAGCTGAAATAGAGGTTTTTCAATGAGTAAAATAAGTGTTATTGTACCCGCCTACAACGCAGGAGCTTTCATCGAAAACTGCATAGACTCCGTTTTAAAGCAAAGCTTTCAGGATTTTGAAATAATTGTTGTAAACGATGGCTCAAAGGATAATACCTTGGAAATTTTAAACCGCCTTGCCGAAAGGGATAACAGAATTAAGGTATATTCCCAGAAAAACGGTGGGGTATCTGCCGCAAGAAATACCGCGCTGAAATATGCAACAGGCGAATTTATCACCTATGTTGACGCTGACGATTCCGTGCCTGAAAACGGCTTCGAAAATATGATATCCTTAATGGAGGACGGCGTCGATATGGTTGTGTGCTCCCACAACGAAGTGAGAATAGGTATGCGTCCTCATCTTGAAAAGCCAAATATTTTAAACGGCGCCGACGATATTGCAAGCAGATTTCCCGAATACGACAGAGTTGTTTGGTGGCCGTGGGGCAAGCTGTTAAGACGAAGCATTATTGCCGACAATAATTTGCAGTATGATACTAATATCACCTTTGGTGAAGACCATATTTTTAATCTTCTGTTTGCAAAATACATAACCGGCAAGGTAATTGTTTCTGATAAAATTGCCTATAACTACCACTATATCAGAGGCGGCCTTTGCTCAAAATATTACAGCAATATGGATGAGCTGCAAAAATATGTATATATAAAAATTGCCGACTATTTCGGAGGACTCGATTGCATACCGAGAGAGCATCAGGAGCATTATGCGGGCTGTTACCTTAAGGGCTGCGTTGAATACTATCTTGCCTGGCTTTCCAAAAAGGATGCCGATAAAAAAATGCCTGAATGCTTTAAGGTTTATGAGGACATAATCGACGAGGATATACTTAAAATCTATTTTACCGAAAAGCAATTTGAGTTGATTAAAAGCGGTAATTTCAAAGAGTTTAACACCGATTACATAAAATCAAATCCCAAAGCGACCCTTTGGCGCAAGGTAAGAAGGTCTGTAAGAAGGTTTCTTGAAGCTATGCAAAAAGTATTTTTAAAGAGAGCTTAAGCCTATGAGCCTGTATCCAATGGTAAGGGATTTGTGGCGAACGCTTCTTGCCTCTGTTCCTCAGGGAATAATTTTTTCGGTGCTAATCTCTTTAGTAATATTGCTTAAAGAAGAAAAGTCGCCGAGAGCATTGCTTCGCTCATTTGCCTTAAAAATAAAAAGCAGTCGAAAATACCGCTGCTCAATATATTTTTTAATCTATTTATATATACTCCTATACCGAACGCTTATTTCAAGAGACGCGGTTTATACTCCCCTATCCAATATCCTTGGCGGTTGGATTACAACCGTTAATTTCTTCGGCGAAATTAACTACGAGGTAATAGGAAATATCGGTGTGTTTATACCGTTTACCCTGTTGCTGTTTACGGCATTTGGTGATAAATTCAAGGGAAACAAAAAAATACTTTTGTTCTCCGCAATATACTCCTTAATCCTTTCGGGATTCATTGAGATTAACCAGCTTATATTCAAATTGGGAACCCTTCAGCTTTCGGATTTGGCATATAATACCTTAGGCGGCATATTGGGAGGATTGCTTTATATCTTAATACTCAAAATTATAAAAAGACACAAAAAAGCTCAGGCTTAGCAAAACCGCACGCCTGAGCTTTTATTTTTATAAATTTGTACTGTAAATTCCCGTTAGACTTTGAACCCCCAAGGAAACAAGAGTTATGGCAACCCAGCAGCAAAAGCCCATTAAAATTGGTTTGCCGCCTTTTTTAACAAGCCTAACAATATTTGTATTTATACCTATGGCGCACATTGCCATTGCTATGAAGAATTTTGCAAGCCACTTTGCCGCCGAAACAAATGTGCCGTTATAAAACTCCGTAAAAGCACTTTGGGGTAATACGCCGACAACAGTTGTTATAATAGCCGCCGCTATAAAATACAGAATGAAAAAGGGGAAAATCTGCTTAAAGGAAATACTCTTTCCTTCGCCTCCTGCCGCCTTCGTTCTCTTTGTTCTTATAAATGCAAGCACAAGGGTAATAGGAATTATTGCAAGGGATCTTGTAAGCTTAACGTTTAACTCAAAGGAAAGTATGCCGTCAACACCGTAAATTCTCTCTGCCGTTGAAGCCGCGGCAGTTACAGACGATGTATCGTTTACCGCAGTGCCGGCAAATATTGCAAAGCCCTCGCTGCCCAGACCGATATTGCTTCCGAGAGTGGGAAAAATCAAAGCCGCAATAACATTAAAAATAAATATTACTGAAATGGATTGAGCAATCTGCTCATCGTCTGCATCTATTACAGGGGCAGTTGCCGCAATAGCAGAGCCGCCGCAAATCGACGAGCCGACACCGATTAGGCAAGCAACCTTTTTATCTATCTTACGAACCTGTCTCTTATACACATCTGACGCTGCCGACGATCTTACGCGTGTAG
>CALYNN010000055.1 GCA_945221685.1 uncultured Clostridia bacterium
TGCAACAGGGTTAAGGTCCTTAAAGGCAACCATCATATCATCCTCGTACACCTTTTTTAATGGTTTTTTACGGTGTTTTTTTTGGAAAAAACCGCCCTAATCAATTGCAGCCTTTTATTTTATAAAAAGATATAATTTTTATTTACTATGGCGGTTGACTTTTCTATAATACAAGCGCAAACTAAAAAAAGAGAGGATTTATATATGGGAGGATTTTTTGCAACAGCCTCAAAAGAGGACTGCGTATTTGACTTATTTTTCGGAGTGGACTACCATTCTCATTTAGGCACACGCAGAGCAGGTATGGCTGTTTACAGCGAAGAGCTTGGCTTTGACAAGGCTATTCACAACATTGAAAACGCACCGTTTAGAACAAAGTTTACCAAGGAGTCAAACAAAATGCACGGCAATCTCGGTATCGGCTGCATTTCCGATTACGAGGCTCAGCCTATTTTAGTTCGCTCTCACCATGGCACCTTTGCCATTACAACCGTAGGTAAAATAAATAATGCCGACGAAATCGTTGACAAAATTATAAAATCAAACACACACTTTTTTGAAATGCAAAACGGTGAGATTAATCCAACAGAGCTTGTGGCGGCAATAATTAACCAAAAGGAAAACTTTATTGACGGAATAAGATACGCCCAGGAAATAGTTGACGGCTCGCTGAGTATGCTTATCCTTACACCGAAGGGCATTTACTGCGCAAGAGACAAAATGGGCAGAACTCCTATTGTGCTCGGCAAAAAGGAGGAGGGCTACTGCGCCAGCTTTGAAAGCTTTGCGTACCTTAACTTAGGATACACGGATTACAGGGAGCTTGGTCCCGGTGAGGTAGTCGTTATGACGGCTGACGGAGTAAAAACACTTGTTCCTGCCGGAGACAAAATGAAGATATGCACTTTTTTGTGGATATACTACGGGTATCCGTCATCATCATATGAGGGCATAAGCGTTGAGAAAATGCGTTATAACTGCGGAAGGGCTCTTGCAAAAAGAGATAATGTTAAGCCGGATATAGTTGCAGGCGTTCCCGATTCGGGCATAGCTCACGCCATTGGCTATTCAAACGAGTCAAAAATACCCTTCAGCAGACCCTTTGTTAAGTACACTCCCACCTGGCCCCGTTCCTTTATGCCCACCCATCAGAGCAAAAGAAATCTTATTGCAAAGATGAAGCTTATTCCTATTCACGACTTAATTGACGGCAAAAGCCTGCTTTTGATTGACGATTCAATAGTAAGGGGAACTCAGCTTCGTGAAACAACTGAATTCTTATACGCAAGCGGAGCCAAGGAGGTTCACATCAGACCTGCCTGGCCTCCCCTGCTTTACGGCTGTAAGTACTTAATCTTTTCACGCTCCACCTCGGAAAGGGAGCTTATTACCCGCAGAGTAATAAACGAGCTTGAGGGCGGAGAGGTAAGCGACGAGGTTATTAAGGAATACACAAATCCCGACAGCGAAAAATATCAGCAAATGGTTGATAAAATTTGCGAAAAGCTTCACTTCACCTCATTGCGCTACCACAGGCTTGATGATATGATTGAGTCGGTTGGAATAGGCGCCGAATCTCTTTGCACATACTGCTGGAACGGAGAGGAATAATATTAATAATGCAAAAATGCGGTTTGGATATAGCTCCAAGCCGCATTTATTTTTGTATATTCTATTCCTTAAACGGCATTACGGGAAGGACTGCGTCATTGTCGGGAAATCTGCCGTCATACCGACAGACAACACAAATCCGTTATTTGATAAAGCTTCATATTTATGCTCCTTTTGCACAAAATAAATTAGAGCTGATTTCGTAATATTATACCGCAAACATCAGCAGTAATTCAATTCAATAAAAATTACTCTTGCAACAACGATGAAACTAATGTATTATATAGTAAAAGAATTATAGGAGAATTTATCTATGAGTGAAACAAAAAGAGGCAGCTTTACAGGCTCTTTAGGCTTTGTACTTTCTGCGGCAGGCTCTGCAGTCGGACTGGGAAATATTTGGCGTTTCCCCTATCTTGCGGCTAAAGACAACGGTGGACTTTTTATACTTATTTACATTATTCTTGCGGTAAGCTTCGGCTTTACTCTGTTGACAACTGAAATTGCAATCGGCAGAAAAACGAAGCAGAGTCCCCTTACCGCCTATAAAAAAATTAACAAAAAATTCGGATGGATAGGACCTATTGCTACCCTTGTGCCTACAATAATTCTTCCCTATTACTGCGTTATCGGCGGTTGGGTTTGCAAATACCTTTTCACCTTTATAACCGGTGAAGGCACCGCCGCGGCAGGCGACGGCTACTTTACGGGTTATATTTCCGAAACGGCTCAGCCTATTATTTGGCTTTGCGTATTTCTTGGGCTGACGGCGGCAGTTGTTTTAGGCGGAGTTAACAAGGGCATAGAAAAATCAAGCCGTATAATTATGCCCATACTTCTTGTACTTGTTATAGGCATTTCGGTATTTTCAATGACCTTAAGCTACACAGACGCTGAGGGAGTTACGAGAACGGGACTTGACGGACTCAAGGTATATCTTATCCCTAATTTTGAGGGACTTAGCTTTAAGCAGTTTTTCATTACCCTTATGGACGCCATGGGTCAGCTGTTCTTTTCAATCAGCGTAGCTATGGGAATTATGGTTGCCTACGGCTCTTATGTCAACGACGACACTAATATGATTAAATCAATTAATCAGATAGAGTTTTTTGACACAGCCATTGCTCTGCTTGCTGGCTTTATGATTGTTCCTGCAGTATTTGTATTTATGGGGCAGGACGGTATGTCGGGCGGACCGGGACTGATGTTTATTTCTCTGCCAAAGGTATTCGAGGCTATGGGCGGTGCAGGCAAGATTATCGGAATTCTGTTTTTCATTATGGTGCTGTTTGCGGCAGTTACCTCCTCTGTTTCGGTAATGGAGGCAATAGTTTCAAGCATTATGGACAGGTTTGGTATAAGCAGAATTAAGAGCGCGGTTATTGTTACTGTATATGCAATTATTTTCGGCGTAATAGTTTGCCTTGGCTACAATAAGCTTTACTTTGAGCTTTCACTGCCAAACGGCGCCACTGCGCAAATTCTTGATGTATTCGATTATATCAGCAACAATATTCTTATGCCGTTTCTTGCTTTGGCTACCTGTATTCTTATCGGCTATGTTGCCAAGCCGAAAACGATTATTGACGAGGTAACAAAAAACGGAGAAAAATTCGGCAGAAAAAATCTCTATATCGTTATGATAAAATTTGTTGCACCTGTTCTTTTGTTTTTCCTGCTGCTGCAGGCTATTGGAATACTGTAAAAAGCTAAATAAATATGCACAAAATAAGTCGGGTAATAATTTGCTGAAAAAGCAGAAAATTACTCGGCTTTTCGTTTTTTTATTACAGATAACACTTTGGCTATTTTTGTGCAAGTCAAACAAATTTTAAATAGGTAATTGAAAAATATTTTTACTGTGTTATATTTGAAGTATGGGGTGAGTAACAGTTCACCCTAATAATCGGTATTAATTATACATAAACATAATAAGGGATAAGGGAGGAATTTTGTGTATGAATGAATACATAGAAACAGTTATTAAAACCGTTGAAAGAAGGGACAATGCAAAGCCTGAATACATACAGTGCGTTAAAGAGGTATTCCGTTCTCTTGAAAAGGTAATTGAGCAGCACCCCGAATATGTTGAGGATGACCTGCTTACACGAATGGCAGAGCCGGACAGACTGATCACCTTTAGAGTTGCGTGGGTTGACGACGCAGGAAAGACTCAAATTAACCGCGGATACCGAGTTCAGTTTAACTCAAGCATAGGCCCATACAAGGGCGGTCTTCGCTTTCACCCAAGCGTTAACTCGTCTATTATGTACTTTTTAGGCTTTGAGCAAACCTTTAAAAACTCGCTGACAGGCTTGCCAATGGGCGGTGCAAAGGGCGGCTCCGACTTTGACCCGCGCGGCAGAAGCAAGGGCGAGATTATGCGCTTTTGCCAGGCGTTTATGACAGAGCTTTACAGACACATCGGTCCTAATGTTGATATTCCTGCCGGCGATATAGGCGTAGGCTCAAGAGAAATCGGATTCCTTTTCGGTCAGTACAAACGAATTGCAGACGCCTTTGAAAACGGCGTAATTACATGCAAGGGACTTTCCTACGGCGGCTCACTGATAAGACCGGAGGCTACCGGCTACGGCGCAGTTTACTACACCTGCGAGGTATTTAAGCACGAAAACGATACAATAAAGGGCAAAACATTTGCCGTTTCAGGATTCGGAAATGTAGCCTGGGGTGCCTGCAAAAAGATTGCAGAGCTTGGCGGAATACCCGTAACAATTTCAGGTCCCGACGGTTATGTATATGATAAGGACGGAATTATTACCGATGAAAAAATCAACTACCTGCTTGAAATGAGAGCCAGCGGCAGAGACAGATGCCAGGATTACGCAGATAAATTCGGCGTTCCGTTCTTTAAGGGACAGAAGCCATGGAGCGTTAAGGTAGATGTGGCAATGCCCTGCGCTACACAAAACGAAATAGGCATAACAGAAGCAAAGCAAATAATTGCAAACGGCACAAAATATTACATTGAGGTTGCCAATATGCCTACCACAGAGGAGGCTCTCAATCTGTTTATGGATACAGACGGCGTTATTGTTGCTCCGTCTAAGGCAGTTAACGCAGGCGGCGTATGCGTTTCGGGTCTTGAAATGAGCCAGAACAGTCAAAGGCTTTCCTGGACTGCCGAGGAGGTTGACGCAAAGCTCCATAGTGCTATGATAGCAATTCACGAAAACTCCGTTAAAGCCGCTGAAAAATACGGACTGGGCTACAATCTTGTTGCCGGTGCAAACATTGCAGGCTTTGAAAAGGTTGCAGAGGCAATGATGGAGCAGGGTATTTATTAATACACAAAATACTTAAGCATAATAAACGACGGTACAGTTATTCTGCACCGTCGTTTTATTTGCTATATATAACATAAAATTTTATTTTCGTGTGTAACAGATATGTGAAAAGCTAATGCCATCTGCCTGATAGGAAGCTATTACTTCTCTTGTATATTCTTCCTTATTAAAGCTTGGAAAATAGGTATCCGCATCGGGACATTCGGCTTCAATTTCCGTTAAATAAAGCTTATCGGCAACAGGCAAAAGCTGCTCATAAATTTTACCGCCGCCAATAACAAAGACCTCCTGACTGTCGGCACTTTTAAGTGCTTCGTCAACAGAATGAACGGTAACCGCACCCTCTGCCGAATACGAATTGTTGTTTGTTATTACAATATTTTTTCTTCCGGGGAGGGCTTTAGGCAGAGATTCAAAGGTTTTTCTGCCCATAATTACGGAGCTGCCCATAGTGGTTTCCTTAAAAAATTTCATATCTTCCTTAAAGTGCCATATGAGGTCGTTGCCCCTGCCAAGCTCCAAATTACGCCCAACCGCCGCAATTATTGATACTTTCATATATTCCTCCGTTTTCCTACTGCGAAATTGGGAAAGAAATTTTGCCCATATGCTTATAGTCTATTAGCTTAACATCCTTACAATCTCTTGAAGAGTCAAACTTAAAGAAATCGTCAACCTCGGGATTAAGCCAAAGAGCAGGCGCGGGATAATCGCCCTCCTCGTCCATTCGTCTGATTTGCTCCTTTATTCCGTCAAGCTGATTAACATAAATATGAGCGTCCTTAATGCTCCAATCAATAGTGCCCGGTTTTAATCCGCAAACCTGCGCAAGCATTGAAAGCAACACGGCGTACTGAGTTACATTAAAGGGTAAGCCCAGCGGCACATCGCAGGAGCGCTGATGCACCCAGCAATTAAGCCTGCCGTCTGTAACATCCCACTCGCTTGACCAAACACAGCTTGGCAAAACGGCAGTATCGAGATAATCATTTTGCCATAGCGTCATAATCATACGCCTGTCCTCAGGATGATTTTTAAGCTTATCTATAAGGTTTTGGGTAAGCTGAAATTTTTTTACAATATAGCCGTATGCAGTACCGATTGTATGTGCATACTCCTTGCCGAACACCTTGTGCACCTCTTTTTTCACAAGCCTGCCGTTTTCATCGGGAAGCATTTGAACAGCGTTCCATACGCCGTTTTCATCTATCTCCCACTCGTTCCAGATTTTAACATCGCGTTCCTGAAGCCAGCGAACATCATTTGACTGCGCCTGATATATCCAAAGCATTTCGAGCACTGCCTGACGGATAAAAAGCTGCTTCGTTGTTAAAATAGGAAATTCCTTTTCCAAATCAAAATGAAAATGGTGGGAGGGCACCTTTACGGAATTTGTACCGGTACGGTTTTCGGTTTCTACTCCCTCGTTTATTATTCTTCTGCACAGATCAAGATAATCTCTGTCCCACTGTGACATACAATCACTCCTTTATTATTTGCTTGCCTAAGGGGCGTTATGCTTTTTCGCGGGCAATAATCATTAAGTCGTAAAGCCTTGGAAAAGCAGCCAAAAGCACCGCCCCGATTTTATGCCTTGCCGCAAAGCAATAGCTATTTTCCGCTTTAAAAATATATTTAAAATCCTTTAAAATATCCTTACGAAGCACCGAATAATACTCTCGGCAGGATTTTTCTTTGATTATACAGTTGAGCAGCATAAAGTCGTTGCTGATTTTGTTTGCCGCCTGATAGGAAAAGGCAGGAGAGCTTTTATCAAAATCATCGTAAATAATTTGATAGGCGGTCATTGAATCCTCTATTCTTTTTGGATTAATTCCCCTGCCCACCGCAGAGCCGCTGTGGCGAAAATAGTTATATTTTTTTTGGTTGGATATAACCGCACTGCCTGCGCTTTTAAACAGATAATAGTTTAAAAGCAAATCCTCGCTGACGGTTAGCTTAACTTCGATTTCGGGAATTTTATTGAACAGCTCTTTTTTATATAGCTTTGCCCAAATCGACCAAAGGGAATCATCGTAAAGGCGCCTTACACATTCCTCAAAGGAGCGGCAGTTAACCTGCTCATTGGGATTTGCAATATTTGATTTGCCGTCATAGGAAAGCTCATAGCTGCAGCAGGCTATATCACACCCGCCCGAATTAACAAGGCTGTAAAGATATTCAAGTGCATCGGCTTCAAGCCAATCATCAGAATCAACAAAGGATATGTACTCCCCTGCCGCCGCGGCAATTCCCGTATTTCTTGCGCAGGCAACGCCGCTGTTTTGGCAATGAATTACCTTTATTCTTTCGTCACATTCTGCCCATTTATCGCACATTTTTGGACTGCCGTCCGTTGAGCCGTCGTCAACTAAAATTATTTCGATATTTTTATAGCTTTGAGCTGCTATGCTTTCAACACATCTGTCTAAAAACGACTGCGCATTATAGACAGGAACAATCACAGATATTTTTTCATTCATATTATCACCGATAAAACAGATTGTGGCTACATCCAAAAATCCTTTAAATGCTTAATTGAGCCGCTTTTGCGCCTTACAATTTCTTCACAGCAGTCACACAGCATACAGTGACACTCTGCGAAATACTCATCATCGGCAGATGCCAAATAATCCTCAAACTCTCTTATAGCCGCCACGCCGTTTTTAAAAATATCTTCAACAACGCTTAAATCCTTTATCTGCTCGGCATTGCAGAAGGCACGGGAAAGAATTGCAATAGACGAGCCTAATCTGTAATGCTCTGCAACAATATAGTCGGCATTCAAAATACCGTCGCCAAGCCTGCCGAAGCCACCGAAGCCGTAAGGAATATTTGTTTTTTTGATTTTATTTACAATGCCTTCAACGGTTCCGTCGGCAAGAAGCTCAAAAAGAAAATCCTTTTTAAGACTCAGGTGCAAATCGTTTAAGCCGATATGTATTTCGTCGATACCGTCAAGCTTTAAAGCCTCGTCAAGACTTTCCGCCGCCTGCCTGTTTTCAAGCAAAAGCATTACCCCTGCCCGTTTATTTACGCAGTTAATAAAGGCTTTTACATCCTCGGCGGTTTTCCACATAGGAAGCATAAGCAGATCTGCTCCTGCATCTATTGCCGCGTCTATTTCCTGCGGAGTGTTCTCGTGAATGGGATTTACTCTCACCAAAATCTGAGCCTTGGTAACGGCAGAGCGAATATTTTTTATATCCTCAACGGTATGATGATTTTTCACTGTATCCATACCGCCCTGTCTTTCGTCCTTGCCCATATATTCCATATCTATAAATATACGGTCAACCCCTGCCTCCTCGGCAATTTTTGCCACCCGGGGATTGTTTGTTATATACATCAGCTTAAGCATCTGCTCACCTCCGCCAAATAGCTTTACACCGAGTACTATTATAATATAGGCGAATAAAAAAGTAAATAAAAATATAAGCGCCCGACGGGAAAGAAATTCACGCCGAGCGCATTTTGATTTAATTACAGTCTTTTTTCATCCTCAAGCCTTTGCTTTTTAGCGTAAATCGAAACGGGAATTACGGCACCCACCGTACCGCCTGCCGCCGCGCCTGCAAGGAGAAACAGCCACCAAAGGCTATTGCTCTTTTTTTCCTCCTCGGCTTCCGGCTCCACCGGCTTTTCTACTATTGTGGTTGAAACCTTTTGCTCTTTCTTGTAGATCTTACCAAACTCGTCCTCGTAGGTTATTATTACAGTTCCCTCCGTATCGCCAAGCTCTTTGCCAACTCTTAAATTAGCTGATGCAGAGCCTTGCTCGCCTGCTGCGATTTCGCCTACAAAGGTTGTTCCTCCGCTTTCAAGACCTTTTATATCAAAGTCAATTTTGCAATTTCGGATATTGCTCTTGCCTGTATTCATAATTGCGATTTCCATTGTGGTTGTGTCATCGGGGTAAACTTTAACAGGTAGCTGAACACCGCTATAGTCAATACCAACCGTCTGCTTAACATTAACTCGGATAACATCGCTGTTTGAATATGAGCCGAAGTATTTGTCCTCATACTCGCTTGAAATAGTAATTGCGTGTTCGCCGATTTGAGCAGTTGCCGATGCGGTCAGTTCAACCTCCCAAGTATATGTTGAACCTGCATAGATAATATCTACATATTTATTGCCCGTGCCCACAGGCTTGATATCGCCACTTTCTTCTGAAATTGAAAGCTTGATATTTTTGATATATTTTGTCTTGCTGTAATTTCTCAGAGTAATAGTAACCTTTGA
>CALYNN010000056.1 GCA_945221685.1 uncultured Clostridia bacterium
CTACACGCGTAAGATCGTCGGCAGCGTCAGATGTGTATAAGAGACAGCCCAAGGGTAACGAACATTGCAATACTGATTTTGGTCGTAGCCCTGCATCTGCCAAGAGCAAGGAACAATTACCGTATCCCAATTATGAGAATCATAATGAGGCTGTGCAAAATCGGTGGGCTTATATGCGTAATTTTTGTATAGCTTAAACTTCCATTTTCCGTTAAGAAGCTTACAGCGTGACGAAGCGTAGCGGTCTGCCCTTTTTGCCTCCTCAAAGGTTTCGTAAGGCATAAAGGTTGCGTGCTGCGGAAGCTGATTAACGGCAACAATTTCGGGGTTTGACTGCCATTCGGTATAACCGTCGATAAAGTTTCTTTCCATACTGTTTATTCTCCAAATCAAGTCTAAAATTATCTTCTGTGAACCTTGCCCTCTTGGTAGCCCTCCTGCTTAATGCATACGCCAACGCTTTGAAGAAGAATTGCCAAGTCAAGCCTCAGCGACCAGTTATCGCAATAAAGCTTATCGTATTTCATTTTTTTCATAAGAGAAATACTGTCGCGCCCTTTTATCTGCGCAAGTCCCGTAAGACCGGGACGAAAGCGATAAACTCCGTATTCAAGCCTTACTCGGTGGGCTCTCATTTCAGAGGAAATAAGTGGTCGGGGTCCCACGAAGCTCATATCACCCTTAAGAATATTCCAAAGCTGCGGAAGCTCATCAAGACTTGTTTTTCTTAAGAATTTACCCACCTTGGTAATATACTGCTCGGGATTTTCCAAATCGGCGGTAGCCACATTGGGAGCATCATTTCTCATAGTTTGAAATTTATAAATCGTAAAAGGCTTTCCTCGTCTGCCTCTGCGCTCGTGGCTGAAGAATACGCTTGTATTCGGCGTAAGTATATTTGCAATACATATTACAAGAAACAGAGGTGAAAGCACAATAAGTGCGATAAAGGACATAACTATATCAAAAAGTCTTTTGATTTTTGTAGGTCCGAAATATTTTTTTAACTTCTTTTTCATCTGCGCAATCCTAAATAAATTTAGATACTGATTTTCTTATGAGCTGAAACATCTCAGTACACAACATTCCATTTTGATGATTATATCACAGTTAGATTGAATATGCAATTTTTTTATAATAATTTTATTTAGTATTGCCAAAACCGCCTAAATTATATATAATATATAAACAAAAAAGCAAACTAAAGGGTGTGTTTAACTAATGAAAAAGATTCTTTCGTTATTTTTATGTGCGATTCTTGTTATAGGCTGCTTTGCAGGCTGTTCTAAAACAAGCAACGAGCTTACCGAAGAAAATGTTAAGGCAACGGTAGATATTGTATGGCAGGCACTTCAGGAATTTGATACAGAAACTCTCGGCAAATTTGTTGAGTCATCAACCCTGTCAACTATAGTTAACTATGCCGAGGGCCACGAGCAGTTTGCCGATTTGGGAAAAGCATTGTTTGAAAATCTTACTATTGAGGTAAAAAGCGTTGACCTTGAAAACAAAACGGTTACCGTGTCTGTTCAAAACAAGGATTTATATTACGCTGCCAACAACTTTGCAAATGATTTAAAAAACAATTATTCAAGCTTTCAGCTTCTCAGCAAGCTTACCGACGACGATTTTCTTGACAACAAGCTTGCGGCTCTTTGCAGTGAGATAGACGCTGCCGAAATGCAGCCAAGCGCGGCGGAAATAAATCTTTACATTTCGCAGGGCAAAAATAACCTTGTATTAAAGTTTGACAGCACTGCGGAGAATGCAGTTTCAGGCGGAGCACTTGACGCCATCAAGTCAATATACGGTGGATAACGGCGTTAAATATTTCAGCCAAGGCTTAGCAGAGCACAACATTCCAGTATATAAAATTAAATTAAAAATATAGTGACAATAGCGACATTTTATGTTAAAATGTTTTTTGAATAATTTTTGAGGTGTAAATCTATGGCAAATAAACTTATTACTGCCCTTTTCGGAGATTACTCCAAAAAAGAGGTCAGAAGGGTTAGCAAAACAGCAGACAAGGTGCTTGAGCTTGAAGAAAAATATCAGGCAATGGATGACAGGGAGCTGACTGCTCAAACTGCATTGCTTAAGGAAAGACTGGCAAACGGCGAAACGCTTGACGACATTTTGCCCGATGCTTTTGCGGTATGCCGCGAGGGTGCATGGCGTGTGCTTGGAATGAAGCACTTTAGAGTTCAGGTTATAGGCGGTATTATTCTTCACCAAGGCAGAATTGCCGAAATGAAAACAGGTGAAGGTAAAACCCTTGTGGCAACTCTTCCTGCATACCTTAACGCCCTTGCAGGCGAAGGCGTTCACATTGTAACGGTTAACGACTACCTTGCAAAGCGTGACTCCGAATGGATGGGAAAGCTTTACAGATTTTTAGGTCTTGAGGTAGGTCTTATTATTCATTCAAAGAACAACGCTGAGCGTAAGGAAGCATATAACGCCGATATTACCTACGGCACGAACAACGAAATGGGCTTTGACTACCTGCGTGACAATATGGTTCAGTACAAGGAAGAAAAGGTACAGAGAGGTCACAACTTTGCAATAGTCGATGAGGTTGACTCAATTCTTATTGACGAGGCGCGTACTCCCCTTATTATCAGCGGTAAGGGTGAAAAATCTACCGACCTTTACACCAAAGCAAACAGCTTTGCTCGCAGTCTTAAAATGGTTAAGGTTGCAAAGATGGACGAAAAGCAGGATACCGACTTAACCTATGACGGCGACTATGTAGTTGATGAAAAGGCTAAGACTGCTACGCTTACTCAATCGGGTGTTAAAAAGGCAGAGCAGGTATTCGGCGTTGAAAACCTTATGGATATTGAAAACACCACCCTGCTTCACCACATTAATCAGGCGATTAAAGCAAACGGCGTAATGAGGCGCGATATTGATTATGTTGTTACCGACGGTCAGGTAAAAATCGTTGATGAGTTTACCGGTCGTATAATGGAGGGCAGGCGCTACAACGAGGGTCTGCACCAGGCTATCGAGGCAAAGGAAGGCGTTAAGATAGAAAATGAGAGCAAGACTCTCGCAACAATCACCTTCCAAAATTACTTCAGGCTTTACAAAAAGCTTTCGGGTATGACGGGTACAGCCTCCACCGAGTCTCAGGAATTTTCGGAAATCTACAAGCTTGATGTTGTTGAAATTCCCACAAACAAGCCACTTGCAAGAATCGACCACCCCGATGTTATTTTCCAAACCGAGCAGGGAAAATTCTACAATGTTATTGAGCAAATTAAAAAGTGCCACGAAAAAGGTCAGCCTGTTCTTGTCGGTACAATCAGTATTGAAAAGAGTGAGCTGCTTTCAAAATACTTAAAGAAAGCAAAGCTTCCTCACAATGTGCTCAATGCCAAAAACCACGAAAAGGAAGCGGAGATTATTGCACAGGCAGGTAAGCTTGGCGCAATAACCATTGCAACAAATATGGCAGGCCGTGGTACAGATATTATGCTTGGCGGTAACGCCGAATATCTTGCAAAGGCAGAAATGAAAAGAATGCAGTTTACGGATGAGCTGATTGCCGAGGCAACCGGCTTTGCCGAAACAGACGATGAAGAAATCATTAACGCAAGAGCCACCTTCCGTCAGCTTGAGGATAAGTACAAGGAGGAAATCATGGAGGAGGCAGACAAGGTTCGCGAGGCAGGCGGTCTGTTTATTTTAGGCACAGAGCGTCACGATTCAAGGCGTATTGATAACCAGCTTCGAGGCCGTGCCGGCAGACAGGGCGACCCCGGTGAAAGCCAGTTCTTTATTTCCTGCGAGGACGACCTTATGCGTTTGTTCGGCGGCGAAAGAATGCAGATGATGATGGGCAGACTTACGGACGACGAAAATATGCCTATCGAAAGCAAGATGATTTCCAAAACCGTTGAATCCTCGCAAAAGAAGGTTGAGGGCAACCACTTTGGAATTCGTAAAAATGTGCTTCAGTACGACGATGTTATGAATAGGCAGAGGGAACTTATTTACAAGCAGAGAGACCAGGTGCTTGACGGCATTGATTTATCTGACAAAATCCTTGCAATGCTTGATACAAACATTGAGGAAAATGTTAAAAACTACCTTGCCGGCGACAAGAAGGAAGATTGGAATGTTGCAGGTCTTAAGGAAAAATATAAGGGTTGGCTTGTTTCAGACGAGGATTTCAAAGACCTTGACACAATTTCCGTTGAGGAAACTATTGAAACTCTTACCGACAGAGGTCACAGGGTGCTTGACGAAAAGCGTGCAATTTTAGGCGACGAGATGTTCCAGGACTTTGAAAGAATGGTTCTTCTTCGCAATGTTGATATGCTTTGGATGGACCACATTGACGCAATGGACGATTTGAAGCAGGGTATTCACCTTCGCTCCTACGCTCAGCAGGACCCTGTTGTTGCATTCCGTATGGAGTCCTACGATATGTTTGACGAAATGACCGCAACAATCCGTGAAAACACGGTTAAAACCCTGCTTATGTATATGCCCAGAAGAGCAGAGGATGTTGAAAGAAAGGCAGTTGCCAAGGTTACCTCCACATCATCAGGCGGTGATGATACTGTTAAGGCAGAGCCTGTACGCAAGGGAAAGAAGGTAGGTCCTAACGACCCGTGTCCCTGCGGCTCCGGCAAAAAGTATAAGAAATGCTGCGGCGCTCCCGGCGCACAAAGCAAGTAAAAATTTAAGGCAAGTCGGAGTAACGGCTTGCCTTGTTTGTTAATATACTGCTACTATAATATATTACATTATATACTGCGGCATATGCCGACAGGGTAAAGGAGTTGAGCTAATGAAAAGCAAAATTACAAAAATCGTTATAACCGGCGGACCCTGCGCAGGAAAATCAACCGCCTTAAATCGTATTCAGGAAAATTTTGAGCAGCTTGGGTACACGGTTATTTTTGTACCCGAAACTGCTACGGAGCTGATAAATGCAGGAATATCTCCGATAAGCTGTGCAAGCAATCTTGATTTTCAAATCAACCTTTTTAAGCTTCAGCTTCAAAAGGAAAAAATATTCTCCTGTGCCGCCGACACTATGCCTGCCGAAAAAATACTGATGCTTTGCGACAGAGGCACAATAGACAACAAGGCTTATATGACGGCAGAGGAATTTGCCCAAACAATTAAGGAGATAGGATTAAGCGAAATAGAGCTTCGCGACAGCTATGACGCCGTTTTTCACCTTGAAACGACCGCAAAGGGTGCAGAGGATTTTTACACCACGGAAAACAACACGGCAAGAACGGAAACGGCAGAGCAGGCAATTGAGATTGACAATCGGCTGATAAGCGCATGGACAGGTCACCCTCATTTCAGAATTATAGATAACTCAACGGATTTTGAGGGGAAGCTGAAAAGGCTTAACAAGGAAATTGCTTCGTTTTTAGGCGAGCCGAAGCCCTTTGAAATTGAGAGAAAATTTTTAATAGAATACCCCGATGAAGCACTGCTCGAAAACAATCCGAACTGCAAGAGAGTTGATATTATTCAAACATATCTTCTTTCGGCAGACGGCAGAGAAATAAGAGTAAGGCAGAGAGGTATTCAGGGAAGCTATATATATTTTAAAACCGAAAAGAAATATATCAGTCCCACAACAAGAATTGAAATTGAGGAAAGGCTGACCAAGGACGAATATATTGCCCTGCTTGAAAAAACAGACGCGGCAAAAGCGCAGATTAGAAAATCGCGATACTGTCTCAGCAGCGGAAGCTTTTATTTTGAAATAGATATATACCCGTTTTGGAGCAACAAAGCAATAATGGAAATTGAATTAAGCGACGAAAGCCAAAAAATAATTTTTCCCGACGGCATTAAAATTATTAAGGAGGTTACCGACGACAGACGGTACTCTAATTCGGCACTTGCGCGAAACCATAATATAGATTAATTTTTACAAAAAGAGCATCCTATGGGGTGTTCTTTTTTGTTGAGCAGGTCAGCACCTTATGAAAATCCCCTGCGCAACCTAAAATTGACAAAAGGAAACCGATTATATATTGTATTTCGCTGAAAATTTATGTATAATTGAATTAACGAGGTGATGATATGAAATTCAGCGAGAACCTGCGCAGACTTCGTAAGGAACGGGGATATTCACAGGAGTACCTTGCCGAGCAGCTTAATGTTACGCGCCAAACAATTTCAAAATGGGAAAACGCTACCGCCATGCCCGACCTTAAAAAGATTACCGAAACGGCAGAGCTTTTCGGTGTAAGTATGGACGAATTACTCGGTATTGAGGCAGGATTCAAGGTTGATACCGCACGGACGGAATATAACAATCAATACCACGATTTAAAAATTTCGCAGCAGGAAAGGAAAACAAATACTCTTATAATTATAGTTGTAATACTTTCTGTACTGCTGGTGGCATCTGCCTTCTTCATTGCCGTTTTGACTGTTAATCAGTCAAAAATGTTTTCTTCTCTGCAAGGCGAGATAAGCGCTCTGCGCTCTCAATATTCAAGCATAACTATTAACAAAACCGATGATTATGATGACACATCGTATTGCTACGACGCCAATGCCACAGTTGTTGGCTATAACAAGGATAACCCCAAGCTTGTTGATATTGAGCTGACCTATCAGCCTGACTCTTATCCCAAGGACGCAGAAATTTATTTTATCGTTAATGATAAGGACAACGGCACAAGGCGGGTTGACGCAGAAAACAAAAACAATATTTTTACCGCAACAACACAATTTGATATAACTGCCCAAGCAGACAGCTTTCAGGTATGTATTGATGACGGTAAAACCGTAACGCCTCTTAATTTTGATGTTTATCTTCCTGAGGAATATTGCAATATTAACGATATATCACTTGATTATTCCTATAATAACAGCATTTTCGGCACAGGTTGCTTTGAAAGCTATTTTATTGAACCCGATATTTATGTTAACTATATTTTTGACAGTCCGCTGAAATCCGCGGCTTTAGTTGTTATGTTCGGTGACGAAAGTAAAAAGGAAATTAATCTTGATATTCAAAAGAATAATGATACAGGCTTAACGGGCAATTCCTATACTCTTTCATCAAACGAGCTGTATGGATTTCAGTCGGATACCGCACCGATGTATGTTGACGCTGTACTGACCTTAGAGGATTCAACGGTTATTCGGTTTTACTATGACCAAGGCGGAGGAGTAGCGATGGGAAACGAAAGTCAAAGTGTAGCTCTGTCAAGCTACACCTTCAATGTTACTCTGCCGGACGGAACGGTAATTGATTTTAATTAGCAAACATATAACCGACATAATTTATATAGGGTGCTCCAGCGGGCACCCTTTTGCATTTTAGATATTTTTTAAAGCCATTTTCTTTTTTTTAGCCAAATAAAAAGTGCCGCTACCACGGCAACAGTCAGTGCCGCCACATAGGCGTAGCCGTATTTCCAACTAAGCTCAGGCATATATTTAAAATTCATTCCGTACCAGCCTACGATGATTGTTATGGGGAAAAACACCGTAGTAAGAAGCGTAAACCGCTTCATTGACTGATTAAGCCTTATATCAAGAAACGCCTGATAGCTATCCCATATGTGATTAACGCTGTCGCGAAGCAGGTCAATTTTTTCCTTAAATCTGTCTGCTCTTGCAGAATTCGCCTTTAGACTGCCCTTTTCGCCTCCGTCAAAAAGTCGGTTTTCGCTTTCCGCAAGTCCCTCGCAAATTTCAATAACCTGCTCACAAAGACTTCTAAAGCACAAAAGTCCGTTTTTTATTTCAAGCAAGCTCTTGTTAAAATCGTTTTCCGTGCTTTCTCCGAATACCGCCTCCTCAAGCGAATTAAGCCTTTGCTGAAGCTCCTCAAGGTCGCTCTTCCGACTGTTCATTATCTCCTCAAGAAAAAGTCCCACCGCCTTTTCCTCAGTTGCACTTGAGCAGTTTATTTTTGAAACAAGGCTCATAAAGGCATCGCGCAGGCTTCTTTTTTTATCGTCGTTTGTAACGGCAAGCACAAGATTTTTTGACACAAGAAGGGTTACTCGGCAGTTAAGCTCATCTACATCAAGACGAATTACGGCGTAGCTGTCAAAAAGCTCAAGCCTTGACGAAAAGATAGAATTTTTCTTTACACATTCCTCATAGGCGCGTGCCGAAAAGCCAAGGGGCTTATAAAGCTTTTCAAGCTCCTTTTCGCTGATATAGCCTAAAGTAAGAATACTGCTGTTTATTTCCTGCGCAGATATGCCCACTGCTTCATCCTCTAACTGATAAAACATATAATCACCTGTTTTTTAGCATACCCGAAAATATACGGAAATACGCAACAAACCGCAGCCGAGGCTGCGGTTTGCTTTTTAATACTATAAACAATTAATATTTTCTGTTGTTGCGGTGATTATCTCGTCTTGGCTTTCTTGGGGCCTCGTCAATATCGTTTTCCGGCTTCATTCCCTCAAGCTCAATCAAAGCGTCTCTTCTTGAAAGATTAATTCTGCCCTGGTCGTCGATTTCAATACACTTAACAATGATTGAGTCGCCAACATTAACAACATCTTCAACCTTTTCGGTTCTCTTAACATCGAGCCTTGAGATATGAACAAGACCTTCCTTACCGGGTGCAATTTCAACGAATGCGCCAAAATTCATAATTCTTGTAACAATACCGTTATAGAAGGCGCCAACCTCAGGGTCGGTTGCGATAAGCTTAACAACATTTACCGCACCCTCGCACTTTTCTGCGTCAACACCGCTGATATAAACTCTGCCGTCCTCCTCAATGTTAATCTTAACATCAAAGTCAGCCTGAATTTCCTGAATAACCTTGCCGCCCTTACCGATAACATCGCCGATTTTGTCGGGGTCGATTGTAAGAGTAAACATCTTTGGAGCGTATTTTGAAAGCTCTGCTCTCGGCTCGCTGATGCAGGGAAGCATAATTTCATCAAGGATATAATTTCTTGCCTTATGCGTCTTTTCAAAGGCTTCCTTAATGATTTCGGGAGTAAGACCGTGTACCTTAAGGTCCATTTGAATTGCTGTGATACCGTTCTTTGTACCTGCAACCTTAAAGTCCATATCGCCGTAGAAATCCTCAAGTCCCTGAATATCAACCATTG
>CALYNN010000057.1 GCA_945221685.1 uncultured Clostridia bacterium
AGCCTATATCATATGTACCGCCGTCACCTCCGAAGGTGATAAACTTATATGTTTCATCAAGCTTACCCTTACGGCGCAGAGCATTGTATGCGCCTTCAACACCCGACATAGTTGCGCCTGCATTTTCAAAGGCGTTGTGAATATAGCTATCCTTATAGGCAGTATAGGGATACATAAAGGTTGAAACCTCAAGACAGCCTGTTGCATTACCTATAACGGCCTTATCTCCCGGCTTGATAGCTTTAAGCACATTTCTTACTGCGATTGTTCCGCCGCAGCCTGCGCACATTCTGTGGCCTCCTGCAAGACGGTCCTCTCTCGAAACAAATTCTTTAAAATTATACATAAAGCTACCCTCCTTACTCTCTTACGCCCATATAGCGATAAGGGTTTTCAACCCTGCCGTCCTCGGCAATTTTAATAAGCTCTTTATAAACATTCTCCATATCGGATACTCTTACATCTCTGCCGCCCAAGCCGTAAACATAATTAACGGTCAGCGCCCTTGAACCTGCTCTGTAAAGAGCCGTTGTAACCTCTGCACCGAGAGGTCCGCAGCTATCGTTATATGACTCTGTTCTATCCATCAAAGCAACAGCTTTAACATTCTTGAGGCTTTCGGCAATTTCTTCAGACGGGAACGGTCTGAAAAGTCTGATTTTAACAAGGCCTGCTTTAACGCCGTCCTCTCTCAATTTATCTACGGCGTCCTTTGCGGTGCCTGCCGCAGAGCCTATAATAACTACTGCATACTCTGCGTCGTCCATTTTATATTCTTCAAAAAGTCCGTATTCCCTGCCGGATATTTTTGCATATTCCTTTGCAACATCAAGAGTAACCTGCTTTGCATTTTTAAGTGCTTCGGCCTGTGCCCTTTTTGCCTCAAAATAATAGTTAGTTACACTATAAGGACCGACCGCCATAGGACATTCGGGATTGAGTAATGAGTTGTCGGGATTATACTCGCCAACAAAATTTTTAACATCCTCATCCTCGTTAAGCACAATGTTCTCCACAGCATGAGAGGTAATGAATCCGTCTTGGCAAATCATAACCGGCAGCTTAACATCCTTGTGCTCGGCAATGCGGTATGCCATACAAAGATTGTCATATACCTCTTGATTATTTTCGGCATATATTTGAATCCAGCCAGCGTCCCTTGCACCCATTGAATCGCTGTGGTCACAGTTAATATTAATAGGTCCCGACAATGCGCGGTTTACAAGAGTAAGCACACAGGGCAAGCGGTTGGAGGCCGCAAGATAAAGCTCCTCCCACATAAGCGCCATACCTGCCGAGGAGGTGGCTGTTACGCTTCGTGCGCCTGCCGCCTGTGCACCGATTACCGCAGACATTGCGGAATGCTCGGATTCAACAGGGATAAACTCACTGTCTACAAGACCATTTGCTACAAGCTTTGAAAAATACTGCGGAATTTCCGTTGACGGGGTAATAGGAAACGCCGCCATAACATCGGGGTTAATTTGACGCAGAGCCTCTGCAACTGCTTCGTTACCGCTTAATCTGTCTTTACGAGCCATATTACCTTACCCCCTCCATAGTAATCGCACCGACATGGCAGCTTTTTACGCAAATGCCGCAGCCCTTGCAGTGATTATAGTCAAATGCGCCGCGCTTGCCGTCAATAACGGGAATACAGCTATCGGGGCAAACGGGAACGCACATAAGGCAATGAATACATTTTGATTCGTCGATAACAGGCTGAACAGATGTCCACTCACCTGTATTAAATTCCTCGGAGGTTTTTTCGCCGTAAATCTGCATACCCTCTGTTAAATCCTGCCACGAGCAGTCAAGATGAAGCTTTTCAAGATTTGATTTCATAATTATGCCTCCTGCTTTACTTCGTCATAAGCCATTTTAAGAGCATTCATATTGCCCTCAATAACCTCAGGCTTTGATGAGAATTTATGTGAAAATGAGTTTTCCATTTCCGTAAAGAAGGTTTCCTTGTCCATTACTCCCGAAACCTTTACGATTGCCGCAAGCATTGGAGTATTTGGGAAATACTTTCCAAGGCACGCCGTTGAAACCTTTCTTGCGTCGATAGTATAAAGTCTTCCTTTATAGTTGCCCATTTTTGCTCTTATGAATTCGGGTGACTTATGAGTATTTACGATTATTGCACCGTCCTCTTTTATACCCTCTGCAACATTTACAACATCAATCAGGCCGGAATCAACAACCACCACATAATCAGGCTCATAAATATTTGAATGAACTCTTATTTTTTCGGAGCTTATTCTGTTATATGCCGTAATGGGTGCACCCATTCTTTCGGGACCGTATTCGGGGAACCCCTGAACGAAGCTGCCTGTTTTAAACGCAACATCTGCCAGCAGGAGCGCCGCTGTTTTAGCACCCTGACCGCCTCGTCCGTGCCAACGGATTTCAACTGATTTTGACATAATATCCCTCTTTCTCAACATAAAATAAAAAGCCTCTCTGCCATACAAGGCAAAGAGGCGATAATTACCGCGGTACCACTCTTTTTCGTTATTGCTAACGCACTTTATGTACTAACATACACTATCCTGCTAACGGGGGAAGCCGTCTGCGCCTACTATTGTTCAGCACAGCCACTCAGAGAGGATAATTTGCTTAACACTGTGCCGCCTTGCACCGACCGACGACTCTCTGAAACAGCTTCATAAGCAAACCGTGTTCTCATCAATGTGTTATATTTATTGCGAATATAATAATACTTTAGGTAAAATTTGTCAAGGCTTTTATTTATAAATATGCAAAATTAACTTACCTTTATTTTGAAAACATAGTAGCCTTCTCTGTAAGAGATTACACATTCCTCACCTTTTCCCGACTGAACGCAGATAACCTTTGAAGTATCTGTTTCGGTATCATAATATTTGGGTATGAAATAAATATATTTACTGTTTGCTGAATCGGAGAACTGCCTTTAATTAGTTCTTTACTGATTTTCATAATAATACCTCGATTTCTAATGTATTAGATTTGTCAACAATAAAAAAACAGCCTATAGCTGTAATAAAAGCCATAGACTGTTTAATATTACGAAAATGCCTTATTAATACATTCCGCCGCCCTGAGCCGCCGCCATAGCTGCTGCCTGTGCTGCGTCTGCCTGCGGGTCCTTTATATCGGTAACAAGCGACTCGGTGGTAAGCACCATAGAAGCTACCGAAGCGGCATTCTGCAATGCAGAACGGGTAACCTTTGCAGGATCAACAATACCTGCTTCAATCATATCGCCATAGGTATCTGTTGCAAAGTTGTATCCGTAGCCAACCTTGTTGGAGTTCTTAATTTTGTCGATGATAACAGAGCCCTCCTCGCCTGCGTTAAGAGCAATCTGGCGAACAGGCTCCTCAAGAGCCTTAAGAACGATTGAAACACCTGTTTTAAAATCAGAATCATCGGTATCAAGCAAAGCCTCTACCGCAGGAATAGCGTTGATAAGAGCAACGCCGCCGCCTGCAACGATACCCTCCTCAACAGCCGCCTTTGTTGCGGCAAGAGCATCCTCTATACGAAGCTTTCTTTCCTTCATCTCTGTTTCGGTTGCGGCACCGACCTTAATAACAGCTACGCCGCCTGCCATCTTTGCAAGTCTTTCCTGAAGCTTTTCGGTATCAAACTCAGAGGTTGAAGCCTCAATAGCAGTTTTAATCTGTGAAACGCGGTTTTTGATTTCATTTGTATCGCCTGCGCCGTCAACAATAATGGTATTTTCCTTTGTAACCTTAACCTGACGAGCCTTGCCCAGCATTTGCATTGTAGCATCCTTAAGCTCAAGACCAAGGTCAGAGGTAATTACCTGACCGCCTGTAAGAATAGCAATATCCTGAAGCATATCCTTTCTTCTATCGCCGAAGCCGGGAGCCTTTACGCATACGCAGGTGAAGGTGCCGCGAAGCTTATTAAGAAGAATTGTCTGCAAAGCCTCGCCCTCAACATCCTCGGCAATGATTACAAGCTTTTGACCTGACTTAAGCACAGCCTCAAGGAGAGGAAGAATATCCTGAACCGAAGAAATCTTTTTATCTGTAATAAGAAGCATTGCGTCGTCGATTACAGCCTCCATCTTATCGGTATCTGTTACCATATAAGGTGAAATGTAGCCGCGGTCAAACTGCATACCCTCTACTACCTCGCATACAGTTTCGGCTGTTTTTGACTCCTCAATGGTAATAACGCCATCTGATGAAACCTTTTCCATAGCGTCGGCAATAAGAGATCCTACATATTCATCACCGGCTGAAACCGTTGCAACTCTTGCAATATCGTCTGAGCCTTTAATCTGGCGTGAGTTTGACTTAACAGCGTCAACTGTTGCATCTACTGCCGCCTTAATTCCGTTTTTAACTGCCATTGGGTTTGCACCTGCGGCAACATTCTTCATACCCTCTCTTACAAGCGCCTGAGCAAGCAGGGTTGCAGTTGTGGTACCGTCGCCGGCGTCGTCATTTGTTTTTGATGAAACCTCTTTAACAAGCTGAGCGCCCATATTTTCAAAGGAGTCGTCAAGCTCGATTTCCTTTGCGATTGTTACACCGTCGTTTGTAATAAGCGGTGCACCGTACTTTTTATCAAGTACAACATTTCTGCCCTTGGGGCCAAGGGTAATTTTTACTGTGTTCGCAAGCTTATCAATACCTGCCTGCAAAGCCTTACGGGCGTCCTCGCCGTAAATAATATCTTTAGCCATAATAAATCATCCTTTCGCAAATTATTCTACAACTGCAAGAATATCTTTTACAGATGTAATAGTGTACTCAACACCGTCAAGCTTTACCTCGGTGCCTGAATACTTGCTGATAATAACCTTATCGCCCTCTTTTACGGTCATAGGGTTTTCATCAGTTCCGGGTCCTACTGCAACGACCTCGCTCATTTCCGGCTTTTCCTGCGCTGAAGCGGCAAGAATAAGTCCGCTTTTTGTTGTTTCCTCCGCTTCAAGAGCCTTAAGCAAAACTCTGTCTGCAAGTGGTTTGATAGTCATAATTGTCACCTCTGATATAATTTGTAATTTCGTAATTAGCACTCTCTTGCTTCGAGTGCTAACAATTATTATTGTAATCAAAAATTTCCATTTGTCAAGAGTATTAACAAATATTTCATAAATTATAGCAATTTTATACCATTATATATCAATTAGGCGAATAAAATAACTTATTCAGCCGCATTTAATAGAAAAAAATGCCCTGCGATAATGAACCGCAGAGCATTTGAAAAGCTATAATTATTCTGCCTTTTCCTCTACATTCTGAGTAGACTTTGAGAAGTCGTAATCCTTACCGGGAAAAACAATGTTAAGAATGATACCTGCAAGAGCCGCAATAGCAAGAGCAGAGAGAGTAATATTGATTTCGCCGATTGAGAATGATACGCCGTCGCCCAAGCCAAGAGCACAAACAAGAATTACTGCCGCAATAATTGTATTTCTGGGCTTTGAGAAATCAACCTTGTTTTCAACCATATTTCTTACACCGATAGCGGAAATCATACCGTAAAGAACAAAGGAAATACCGCCGACAATTGCCGCAGGCATCGAGTTAATCAGTGCGGCAAACTTTGGAGAGAATGAGAATATGATTGCAAAGTAAGCGGCAATTCTTACTACTCTCGGATCATATACCTTTGAAAGAGCAAGTACGCCTGTATTCTCGCCGTAGGTTGTATTTGCAGGGCCGCCGAAGAGTGATGAAAGAGTTGTTGCAAGACCGTCGCCTGTAAGTGAACGGTGAAGACCGGGGTCTGCAATATAGTTTTTGCCGCAGGTTGCGCTGATAGCTGAAATATCGCCGATATGCTCCATCATGGTTGCAAGAGCGATAGGCATAATAGCGATAATGGCTGTGATTGCCTTTGAGCTGTCGTGAACGCCGCCGAATACGGTTGAGCTCCAATCAATCGGGAAGCCGATCCAAGCGGCTTCTTTTACTGCAGTAAAATCGATAGCGAAGCTTTCAACGCCGAAGCCGTTACCTACAACTGCAGCTACTGCGTAAGCGCCGAGGATACCCAAAAGAATAGGAATAATCTTTGCCATACCCTTGCCGAATATGTTGAAGATAATTACAAGGCCTAAAGCAATTAATGCAAGCCACCAGTTATTTGAGCAGTTGTTTACAGCGGTGGGAGCAAGTCCGAGACCGATTGCCACAATGATAGGACCGGTTACAACAGGCGGGAAGAATTTCATTACCTTGTTAATGCCGATAAGCTTGATGATTGCGGCAAGAACAAGATAAACAAGTCCTGCGCAGGCAACGCCAAGGCAAGCATAAGGAAGCATTTCCTTATTGGGAGTTCCATCCTCAAGCATAGGAGCTATTGTTGCATATCCGCCGAGGAATGCAAACGATGAGCCTAAAAATGCAGGAACCTGAAACTTTGTGAAAAGGTGGAACAAAAGAGTTCCCAAGCCTGCCATAAGCAGAGTGGTTGACATATCAAGTCCGGTGATAAGAGGAACGAGAACAGTTGCGCCGAACATAGCGAACATATGCTGGAAGCCCAACACTATCATTCTTGGTGCGCCGAGCTTTCTGGCATCGTAAATGCCTTCCTGACCGACTTTAATTTTTTCTTTAGCCATTTTTTACCTCGATTCTTTTTTATTTTTATTAAAATTATTTTGTACCGAAAATTCTGTCTCCGGCGTCTCCTAAGCCGGGAACGATGTAGCAATCTTCATTAAGCTTTTCATCAAGGTCTGCACAATAAATATCTACATCCGGATGCGCCTCTTTAAGGGCTTCAAGTCCTTCAGGCGCGGCGATTATGCACATAAAAATAATCTTTCTTGGGTTTCTCTTTTTGATTTGAGATATTGCGTCAATAGCAGAGCCGCCCGTTGCAAGCATTGGGTCAACTACAAAAACATCTCTTTCCTCAATATCCTTAGGAAGCTTACAGTAATACTCAACGGGAGTATGTGTGGTTTCGTCTCTGTAAAGTCCGATATGCCCTACTCTTGCGGCAGGCACAAGGCTTAAACAGCCGTCAACCATTCCGAGACCTGCACGAAGAATGGGAACAAATGCAAGCTTTCTTCCTGCAATATGGCGGCAATTTGCAATACCGCAGGGAGTTTCAACCTTAATCTGCTCCGTGGGCAAATCTCTGGTAGCCTCGTAGGTCATAAGCATGGCAATTTCATTAACAAGCTGGCGGAAATCTTTAGTGCTTGTCCGCACATCGCGAAGAATGCTGAGCTTATGGCGGATAAGAGGATGATCAAAAATAACAACTTTTCTGTCCATGGTCCTATTCCTCCAAATTAAATTTTTATCTTTCAAATAATATCATAATACGACATTAAGCACAAGAAGTGTTACAAAGATGTAATTAATTTTTTTACTGTAATATTTTTACTTAAATCAATAATGCCTATACTGAAAGCACATACAAAAAAGCGGCAGAAAATTTCCGCCGCATAATTTGATGCTATTTCTTGGTTGTTACCGCTTTCGCTTTACTCCAAGCACTGTAATATTTAATTGAGCCGACTGTCTTGTAGGTACGAACTCTTACATAGTACTTTTTCTTGCCCGAAAGCTTTGAAATTGTTTTTGATGTTGTACTGTTCTTGCCTACTGTTACGGTTTTGGCTTTGCTGAATTTGCTTGAGGTTGAATACTGAATTTGATAGCCTGTGGTTTGTGTTGCCTGCTTTTTCCACTTTACCGTAAATTTCTTTGAGCCGGCGGTAACGCTTGAAATGCTTGTTGCCTTTGGCTTGATTGTAAAGTAGAGAGTTTTTGTTCCACTGTAATTACCCTTAAATGTAATCTTTACGGCATACTTGCCGACATTCTTGCGACCGCTTGCATAAGAAACAGTATAGTCCGTATTTTTCTTTAAGGTCTTGCCCTTGCTGTCCTTAACTGTTACGGCAGGAGTTTTAACCTTGCCGTCATAGGTATAACTTGTGGCTGAAAGCTTAATGTTTGAAGCCTTCGAAATTACTGTTGTTGAAATTGCTTTGCCGCAGCCTATGCAGGCTTGAACAATTTTTCCGTCACCGCTGACGGTTGCTTTAGTTGTTGTTGTTTTTAAGCCGATATGGTTTGAATTAAGCTGAACACCCCAAATTTCAGCATTATTATCACCTGCCGCCGCAAAGGTCATTACCGTATTTCCTGCCGCACTTTCATTTCTTTGCTTGCAGAAAACTCCGCTGTAATTCACACCGTTAATAACAAAGCTTGCATAGTATGTACCCGCTTCCGCTTTCCATGTTCCCGAAACCGCCTTACTGCCTGTATTGGCGTTTGTTGCGGTATAAGAATACTCCTTAAGGCAATAAATTTTTCCGTCTGCCGCAAGCTCGATTTTTTGGGTGGGCAAAACTGTTGTTGACAGGCTTGCTCCGCTTTCGGCTCTTTGAGTATAGGCCGTGTGATTCACAAACTCATAGGTGCCGATAATTTGAGAAGCCGAATAGCCTGTTTGGCTAACGGTTTCGCCTTGATATTCATACGGAAGCATTACTGCCCAACCGTCCTTTGTTCGCAGCATTTGATGAATTCTCATTTGATGCCCCTGACCGTTGTCGGCAAGGAAGCGCTGATGATAAACCTGATACATTTTACCGTCGGTATCAATAAGTGAGGATGAATGACCGCCGCTGAGCATAGCAGTTTTTTGACTCGAAAATTTATAGTTACCCATTAGCTTTAAGCCTGTATTTTTTTGCTCAAGTGCATTATTGCCCGCCTTATCAAAATATGGGCCGTCGGGATTTTTACTGCGGTACTCACGAATATTATAACCGCCGTCGCCGGCAAGTCCGCCATAGGTTAAATAAAGATAATAATAGCCCGACTGATTATCGTAGACGATAAACGGTCCTTCGCCAGTTCCCTCTGTTTGAGAATTTGTTTTTGTAATTTGCTTACCGAAATACGCGTTATATCCGTCGGCAGAATGAGAAAGCATATAATCATAATCGGCAAGTCCCGTTTCTTCAACAAGAGGAATTACATAAATGCCTCCGCTGTCTGAGCCGTAAACAAGCCACATAGCAC
>CALYNN010000058.1 GCA_945221685.1 uncultured Clostridia bacterium
AATCTTATTATAATCCTTAAAGCCGTCGGTTTCAACTGCTGAGGATAAATCTATGCAAAAGGGATTAACCTGCCTTATTGCTTTTTTTATATTGCTTTCGTTTATTCCGCCTGCAAGAAAAAAGGGCGTATCAGTTTTTGGAATTAACGACCAGTCAAAGCCTTTTCCCGTACCTGTCCCCGAATCAAAAAGGAAATAATCGGTATTATATTCCTTAATCCTGCCGAAGTCTTTAGGGTTAAAATACTTAATCACAGGAACTGTTATTTGTTCGCAGACCTGCGGCTCCTCGTTTCCGTGAAGCTGGGCAATATCAATAATACCCTTTCGGGCAAAGGAATTAATATACTCTGCGTCCTCGTTAACAAATACGCCTACCGCTTTTATTTTCGGCGAAAGCCTGCTTTTTAAAAGCTTTGCCTGCTTCTCTGTAATACTGCGGCGAAAGCCTGCCGAAAGAATAAAGCCAACAAAATCGGGTTGAAGCTCGTTAACATAATCAACATCAATTTCCCTAACAAGTCCGCAAATCTTAATCCTTGCCATACAAAAGCTCCTCCATCGCCGCTTTTTTATCTGCGGCTCTCATCAGCGTTTCACCGATAAGCACTGCGTCGGTTTTATTGCTTTGAAGCACCTTTATATCGCCATGGCTTTTAATACCGCTTTCCGATACAAAAATCACATCATCGGGTATCATTTCTCTAAAGCGGCTTGAATTATTTACATCTACCGAAAAATCCTTAAGATTTCGGTTATTTACGCCGATTATTCTTGCACCTGCCTTTAGTGCCGATTTAACCTCGGCTTCATCGTGAGCCTCCGTAAGACAGGATATTCCAAGTCCGTCGGCTATTTTAATATATCGTGAAATTGTGTCTGCGTCAAGAAGGGCGCATATCAAAAGCACCGCCGAAGCGCCCAAAATTTTTGCCTCGTAAATCTGATATTCACACACCGTAAAATCCTTGCGGAGAACAGGTATTGAAACGGCTTCGGCAATCTCCCTCAAATACTTGTCACTGCCCATAAACCATTTCGGCTCGGTAAGGCAGCTTATACAGCTTGCTCCCGCCGCCTCGTATTCCTTTGCAATTTGAAGATACGGAAAATCCTCGGCAATTACACCCTTTGATGGTGAAGCCTTTTTCACCTCGCAAATAAAGGAAAGTCCTTCTTTTTTCAGAGCTCCTTCAAATTCAAAGCTTCCCTTGGGCATTGAAAGTGCCTGAGCCTTAACGGCTTCAAGAGGCTTTTCGGCAATTATTTTTTTGTATCTTTCCTTTGTATAATCGGCAATGGTATTTAGGATTGTTGACATTTTTTATTCTCCGTTAGTAGTTTTTATAAAGCCTTGAAGCACTTGGTAGCCCTTGCCGGACATAAGCACCTCCTCGGCTCTTTTAACTGCGGCTTCAAGGCTTATGCCCCTGTTTGCCACATAGATACATGCTCCGGCATTAAGAATTACGGTTGTATTTTGAGCCGCTGTTCCCTTGCCCTTAAGCACATTTTCGGCTATTTTTGCATTTTCCTCCGGCGTTCCTCCTGCTAATTCCGCCTTGCTTACCCGTTCAAATCCGAACTGCTCGGGAGTAATTTCATATTCGGTAATCACACCGTCCCGTACCTCTGCAACTGCCGTGGCACCACAGGCGCTTATTTCATCAAGGCAGTCAAGACCGTGAACAACAAGCGCGTCTGTAACACCTAATTTAGTTAACGCCCTTGCAATTTTAGGAACATAATCACGGCTGAATACACCCAGCACCATTTGGTTTGCCCTGCCGGGATTAGTTAAGGGACCGAGAATATTAAACACCGTTCTTATACCAAGCTCCTTGCGCACGGGACCAACAAATCGCATTGCACTGTGATATTTTTGAGCAAAGAAGAAAACCATATTGTTTTCTGTGAGGCTTTTTTGCATAACCTCGGGCTCACAGTCGATTTTAACGCCCAAGGCTTCAAGGCAGTCGGCAGTTCCGCAATTTGACGAAGCAGCGCGGTTGCCGTGCTTTGCAATTCTAATTCCGTCTGCGGCGGCAACAAATGCCGCAACGGTGGAAATGTTAAAGGAGTTGGACTTATCTCCTCCTGTGCCGACAATATCAAGAGCGTTGCCCTGAATTTCAAAGGGAAGCGCCCTTGAGCGCATACCTGCCGCCGCTCCTGCAATTTCCTCCTCTGTTTCGCCCTTCATTGCAAGCGCCGTTAAAAACGGGGAAATTATAACCGGAGAAATCTCGCCGCTCATTATTTCATTAATAGCATCCTTTGCTTCATCAAAGGTTAAATCCTCTTTTGCAATAATTTTGTTAAGTGCTTCCTTAATCATTTTCTATGCCTCCAAAAAATTTTTCAGTATTGCTTTTCCGTCGGGCGTCATTATTGATTCCGGGTGAAACTGAACGCCGTATATATTCAAACTCTTATGCTCCACCGCCATTATTTCGCCGTCGTCTGCCCTTGCCGTTACTCTTAAGCAGGAGGGCAGGCTTTCCTCGTCGGCGGCAAGTGAATGGTACCTTGCAACCCTTATTCTGTCGCCAAGGCCTTTAAAAAGTGTTGATTTGCCGTCTATATCGCAAAGGCTTTGCTTGCCGTGCATAAGCTCCTTTGCATAGCCGATTTTTCCTCCGAATGCCGCGCATATTGATTGGTGTCCAAGGCACACGCCTAATATTTTTGACTCGCCGCCAAGCCTTTCCGCAACCTCAATGCAGACTCCCGCCTCCTTGGGCGTTTTCGGTCCGGGAGAAAGAATAATGTATTCGGGTGAAAGCGCCTGTATTTCGTCAACAGTCATTTCGTCGTTTCTTATAACCTTAATATCGGGATTAATTTCGCCCACAAGCTGATAAAGGTTATACGAAAAGGAATCGTAGTTATCTATTAAAAGTATCATACCTGCTCCTCCGTACTTTGCTTCAGTGCAGTAATTACTGCCTGTGCCTTGTTAATACATTCCTGCTGCTCCTTTTCCGCAACGGAGTCGGCAACTATTCCTGCCCCGGAGCGAACATAAACTTTGCCGTTTTTCTTAAAAGCAATGCGAATTGCAATGCAGGTATCAAGATTTCCCGTTAAATCAATATAGCCGATACAGCCGCCGTATATTCCGCGCTTGTTGTTTTCAAGCTCATTAATTATTTCCATAGCTCTTATTTTCGGCGCTCCCGAAAGAGTGCCTGCCGGCAAAACAGCGTCAACGGCGTCAAGCGCTGATTTATCCTCTTTTATTTCACCCTTAACCGTTGAGCCGATATGCATAACATGGGAAAATCTTAATATCTGATGATATTTGTCAACCTTAACCGTGCCGAAGCTGCTGATTTTTCCTAAATCGTTTCTGCCTAAATCCACAAGCATATTGTGCTCGGCAAGCTCCTTTTCGTCCTTAAGCAGCTCTCGCTCAAGCGCCTCGTCCTCTTCCTTTATTTTTCCCCTTGGTCTTGTGCCTGCAAGGGGATAGGTGTAAAGCGTTTTGCCGTCAAGCTTTACAAGAGTTTCGGGAGAGGCTCCTGCGATTTCTATATCATCGCTTGAAAAATAAAACATATAGGGCGACGGATTAAGCCTGCGCAAAATTTCGTAGGTATAAAGGAGAGAGCCCTCCATCTCCGCTTCAAGTCGGTTTGAAAGCACCACCTGAAAAATATCGCCCTCGCGGATGTAGTGCTTCGCCCTTTCAACCATATTGCAATATTCATCCTTGCTGAACAACGGCCTAAATTCCGATTTCAATACAGGCCTCGGGGGTATATCCTCCTGACCGTTTTCTATTAAATTCTTCATTATTTCTATTTGCTTTGACGCAATTTTGTAGCTGCTTTCAACATCCTTTGTTAAAAGATTTGCAATAAGGATTATTTTTTTATCTCTGTTGTCAAAGGCGATTACACGGTCAAAAAGCATAAGGTCAACATCCTTAAAGCTTCCGTCGTCCCGGGCGTCGAGCTTCAGCGACGGCTCGCTGTACTTAATGTAATCATATGAGAAGTAGCCTACAAGACCGCCTGTAAATGTTGGCAGATAATCAAGTCGCGGACTTTTATGCTCCTGCAAAATCTCCTTAATGTATTTGCGCGGATTATCCTCAATATGCTTTACGCCGTATTCGTCAATTACCGTTACCTGTGAGTTAATACAGCTAATCTCTGCCTTGGGGTCAAATCCTAAAAAGGTATAGCGTCCTGTTTCGTTTTCATCCTCCGCCGATTCAAGCATATAGCAGTGGGAGCTGAAGCCTTTCAGCTTTTTCAGCACCTGCACTGCAGACGCCGTCATAGGAATTTCGGTGCTCAGCGGAACGGCCTTATAATCCATATAAAGCTCTTTTACTTCGTTAAGACTCGGTTTAATGTTCATTTCTTCATCTCCTGTTTAATTTTCACCTTGCAGAAAATGAGAAATAATCAATTGCGGTATAAATTCGAAAAATAAAAAAGCCCTTGACAGTATAAAAATACTGTCAAGGACGAAAATACTTTTCGCGGTGCCACCTTGATTTATGGACCTACCATACGCTCTGCAAGATACTATCATATCTCCGGCCACTAACGCAGGCCCTCGCGTCACAGAATACTCGGCTTTCGCCTTTGACTGTGCCCTCAGCGGTCCATTTAACAAGCCGTTTACTGCCCTATTCCCAGCAACAAGGGCTCTCTGCGAGTTCGTTTCCTGTTTTTATCTCCGCTTCAACGGTTTAGTAATTCAATTGTTACTACCATTATATCAAAATAATTTTGTTTGTCAACACAAAAAATTAAATCATTTCAACTTGTTTCGGCGGTTTTCAACAAAAAAAGTGTATAATGTGCAAAAAATTGTCTGTTTTTCGTAAACTTATCAATGAAAATTTCTTGAATTCAGTGGAAAAAAGTGTTAAAATAAATGTTGTAGTGTTGCAAGTTCGGGCAAACTGATATATAGGCAGAAATCTTTTCACACCGCGCATTATTTACTAAATGATTATTGCAGACGGTTTGCCTTGGGCAACAGTTTATTTGCAAATATCCACTGCTTTGAAAGGGGTTTATTATGGCAGCAGATTTACATTGCCACACAAAGCTGAGCGACGGCTCGGTAGGAATTGAAGATTTAATTATTATTGCGCAGAAAAGCGGAATCGGCACCATTGCCATAACAGACCACGACTGCCTTGCAGGAACCGTAAGAGGTCAGGTTATCGGAAAGCGCTACGGAGTAGAAATTATTCCGGGTGTTGAGCTTTCTGCTTTTGATTACGAGGCAGGCAAAAAGGTTCATATTCTATGCTACCTTGCCGAAAAGCCGGACAGGCTTGAGGGCCTGTGCAAAAGAACCTCGGTTGCTCGTAAAAGAGCAGGTCAGATAATGATGCTTAAGGTAGCCGCAAGATTTCCTGTTTCTACCGACTTTATTATCAGCCACGCCTCCGGCTCAACAAATCTTTTTAAGCAGCATATTATGCACGCGCTGATGGACGCCGGCTATACAAACGAAATTTTCGGTGACTTGTACCACGCTCTGTTTTCAAGAGAAAGCGAAACAAATCTTCTTGCGCCGGTAAAGTATCCCGATGTTAAAGAGGTTATCGAGGAGGTACACGGTGCAGGCGGAATTGCAGTTTTGGCTCACCCTGCCTTTTACGATAATTTTGACGAGATAGACAAATATATCGAAATGGGAATTGACGGAATTGAGGTATGGCACCCATCCGCCGGCGACGAGGTTATTGAAAGGCTTTCAAAAATCTGCAAAAAGAACAAGCTTTTGATGACCGGCGGCTCGGATTTCCACGGTATTTACGGCGGAAAGCCTGTTACCCTCGGCACATGCACCACGCCTGATGAGCATATTGAAAAGCTTAAGGGATATAAGGCAAAGAAAAAGAGAGCCCAACGCAAAGCCGAAAAGGAAGCCGCAAAAAAATCAGAAGAAGATAAATAGCACATATAAATCATAAAGCCGTTTGAGCATTTTGTTCAAACGGCTTTTTTGTTGCATTATTGTTCTTTTGAAAGCTCCGCCTTACCCTCAGGGGTATCGCGATAATATTGTGTAAAGGGATGAAAGCGCTCCTGCTCCTCCCAAATTTCCTTTGCCTTTGGTGCCCAAAGCCTTGAATACTCATCGCACTTGGCACAAAGCTCATCAACTCCCTCAGGATGATTAAGGTTTGTTGACTTTGCACTTGTACGCTTAACAATATTTCTTAATGCCTGAGGATTTTCAAGCATCGGGCAGGGACGAAGCATATTATCGTTAAAGGGCTGACCCTTGTAATACTCCTGAAACAGCGGAGATTTTAAGCATTCAAGAATACTTTTTTCCTTAATATTCGAGTCGCTGTAATGAACGAAAACGCACGGCTCGGCGTCGCCCTCACTGTTTATGTGAAAATAATTTCTGCCGCCGGCAATGCAACCGCCGACAAATTCGGCGTCGTTTTGAAAATCAACTGCAAAAATAGGCTTGCCTGTTTTTGAATTTCTTTTAGCGCGAATTTCTCTATACACATGCTCTCTTTGCTCGGGTGAAAGAAGCAAATCGGTATCAGCGTCACTGCCTACGGGCATATAGTGGAAATACCACGCATATCGCGCGCCGTTTTCTATCATAAAATCATAAAACTCATCAGATGTTACTGCCTCGCAGTTTTTTGCAGTATAGCAAACCGAGGTGCCGAAAAGGCACTTGTTTTCCTTAAGCAGCTTCATAGCCTCAAGGGTTTTACGGTAGGATCCCTCGCCGCGACGCATATCGGTGGTTTCCTCACTACCCTCAATGGAAAGAGCAAGGGCAAGGTTGCCGCACTCCTTCATATCGTTGCAAAACTTACGGTCAACAAGAGTTCCGTTTGTAAAGGCAAGAAACAGGCAATCGCTGTTTTCACGGGCAAGGGTTAAAATCTCCTTCTTCTTAATCAGAGGCTCGCCGCCGGTAAACATAAAGAAATGGGTGCCCAGCTCCTTGCTTTGACTTACTATTCTGCGCATTTCGTCAAGGGTAAGGCTTGAGCTGTGGCCGTATTCCGCCGCCCAACAGCCCTTGCATTTCATATTGCAGGCAGAGGTGGGGTCAAGCAAAACAACCCATGGAATATTGCAGTGCTCCTCGTCACGCTTTTTCCGCAGAGTTGAGGTGCCGATAAGACCTAAATCTATACCGAAGGTAAGCACCGCCTTACGAAGAAAATCGGGGTCAACCTCCTCAAGTCCTCTAAAAAGAAATTTATTCCACACATTGCTTTCGTCGGAAATAATTTCAATAGGCTTTGTAAAGGTTGCTTCGGGATACATATTACCCGTTACAGCCTTGCCTATTTTTATTAATTTGACAATATTTCTTTGGGGATTTTTATAAATATATTTAAAAATCCTGTTGCCGATGCCGTGAAGCACCATGCTTTTGAATTTTGCCATAACTTACCTCTCTTACATAGCCTCAGGCGCTGTTATCTTAAGCATTGTTAAAATGTTTTTAATAGTATCCTTTACTGCGGTGCAAAGACAAAGCCTTGAATTCATAAGTCCTTCATCCTCCACCATAACACGATGGGCGTTATAAAATTTGTGGAAAAGTGTTGCAAGCTCAATAACATAATGAGTTATTTTTGCCGGGTCATACGACTTGGCGGCAGAAACGACTTCCTCTGTCAGCGCAGACAGATGGCGGATAAGCTCCCTTTCCTCACTGCTGTTAAGAAGCATAAGCTCTTCATCCGTTGGAGCCTTAAGCTCAACGCCCTGCTCCTGTGCCTTTTTAATTATTGAGCAAATACGGGCATGGGCATACTGAACATAATAAACGGGGTTTTCGCTTGACTTTTTTGCGGCAAGCTCCAAATCAAAATCGAAATGAGAGTTAGGCTCTCTTAAATTAAAGAAAAATCTTGCGGCGTCAAGAGGTACCTCGTCTATAAGAGTATTAAGGGTAATTGCCTTTCCCGAACGCTTGGAAAGCTTTATCGTTTCGCCGTCGCGAACAAGGCGAACCATTTGCATAATTACAATATCAAGCCTGTCGGCGTCAAGTCCCAAGGCGGTAAGCGCCGCTTTCATTCGGGGAACATAGCCGTGGTGGTCTGCACCGAGAACATCTATTGCCTTATCGTAGCCTCTTGTTACAAGCTTATTGTAGTGGTACGCAATATCGGGAACAATATATGTTGGAAGTCCGTTGGCGCGGATAAGCACTATATCCTTATCATTGCCGAACTGCGAAGCCTTAAACCATAAAGCTCCGTCCTGCTCGTAGGTTACGCCCTTTTCCTTAAGGGCACTTATTACTTTGTCAACCGAGCCGTCGTTATGGAGGGTTGACTCTCTGAACCACTTATCGTAGGTAATTCTGTACCTGCCCAAATCTCTTTCAAGGCCTGCAATATTTTTCGGCAGAGCAAAATCAACAAGCGCCCTTCTGCGCTCAGTAGAATCGGCAGAAACGAATTTATCGCCGTATTCCTTTATAAACGCCTCGGCGTGCTCGGTTATATCTGCACCGTGATACGAGTCCTCGGGCATTTCAACAGAGCTGTCGAAATGCTGAAGATAACGACATTCAAGTGAAAGGGCAAACTTTTCTATTTGATTTCCTGCGTCGTTAACATAAAATTCCCTGTTCACCTCATAGCCTGCCCATTCAAGCACGGAGGCAAGGCAGTCGCCTATTGCACCGCCCCTTGCATTGCCGATATGCATAGGTCCTGTGGGATTAGCCGAAACAAATTCCACAAGAACTCTTTTACCCTTGCCGTAGTCGGATTTTCCGTAGTCCTCACCGCAGGCAAAAACATCCTTAAGTATTTCGCCGTAATATCTTTGGGAAAGGAAAAAATTAAGGAATCCTGCTCCTGCAATTTCCACCCTTTCAAAAAGAGTATCGGCTAAATCCAAATGCTTTACCACCGACTCCGCAATCATTCGAGGAGCCATATGATAGGCTCTTGCGCCTGCCATTGCAAGATTTGACGAATAGTCGCCGTTTGCCTTGTTTGCAGGCACCTCAATAATAAAC
>CALYNN010000059.1 GCA_945221685.1 uncultured Clostridia bacterium
ACTGCAACCAAGGCGGCAATTACAAGCTCGGCAACATATACTCCCACATTTTCACGAATGATACCCACAAGGCTGTCGAAGGCCTTATCGCCGTGGGCAAGAAGCGGAATTATTACAATAAGCACCGGCAGAGAAACGCCCAAGCCTATCAGAATATTTTTAAGGTTTCCTTTGCCGGAGACTCCGTTTGCCATGCCTTTGCAAATATCCGAAGAATTGGAAAACGGCTTAACGAATATACCGTCTGCCATATCCTTGATTATTTTAAAGCTTCCCTCTCTGCCGGTAAAGGTGCCGCTTAAGCCGCAGGTATAGACGGTAAACAGAAACAGCACTGCAATAAGCATTACAAAATTTATAAAATAATCGTGATAAAGGGTAAAGGTAACAGACCCTGCAAGAGAAAGCACTCCGCACATAAATGAAAACGCTGAGGTATTATTTTTTTTGTTAAACAGGTAAGCCGTTGTTGCGGCAAAAAGTAGAGCAAATGCGAGGGTAAATCCTAAATTTAGTCCGTGAAAAAGAATAAAATCAACGATTGCAAGGCTGACTGCGGCAAAAACAGCCGCAAATACAAAATCCTTTTTCAGCAGCTTTATAGGCTCTTTTTTTACCGCAGGGGGAATATAAGCCGAGCTTATCTGCGGCTGATTGCTTTCGTCACTGCCTGACTGCTGATGATAAATATTACTGTTATTTTCCATAGCTAATCCTCCGAATATTGCAGAATATCTCCCGGCTGACAGTTAAGCTCACGACATATTGCCTCAAGTGTTGAAAAGCGAATAGCCTTTGCCTTTCCTGTTTTTAAGATAGAGAGATTTGCCTGAGTAATGCCGATTTTATTTGCAAGCTCCTGTGAGGACATTTTTCGCTTTGCCAGCATTACATCCAAATTTACTATTATTGCCATAATGCCCTCCTATATTGTTAAATCGTTTTCGTCTTTGAGCTTTATTGCCGCTTCGAAAACATTCTTAACTACTCTTACTATAAGTCCCATAAACGCCTCGCCTGCCGCTAAAATTATAAAAGAAACGAAAAGCCGAGAATTATATATTACCGCAATTACTGTATAAGATATTACGCCAACCAGCGCCGCGTAAAAACAGCTCCAACTGATTATTCTTAAAAGCTTTACATTTTTATTATCAAAGATTTTTTCATTTCGTATATTTATCAACAGCTTATCAATGCAAATAAGCGCAATATAGCCGGCAGGCAAAACTGCATAAAACGGAAAAATTACAGCCTTGCCGAATTCGGAAAAAAAGGCTTCACTCTTACCGAAGTAAAAGAACAATACAGGCAGGGCAATTACTGCCGCACCTAAAAGCACATAGCAAATTCTTACAATTGCCTGAGTCAGTAAAACAGATTTCTCTTTATTCCACATAGAAAAATTCTCCTTTAATTTCAATTTCTACCTTTATTATATTTATAATTTATCGTTTGTCAATAATTTTTTATTATTTTTCATAAATTTTTTATTGGATTACAAAAAAGCAGTAACATATGTTACTGCTAAATAAGTAAAAGATTTAAACTGAGCTATCACTTAACAAACTGCATTAGGATAATAATATCTATTACGAAAAATACAAGGCTGACACCGCCCATAATATATGAATACTTAATCTTTTGGGCAGACTCCTTATCAAGCTCCACGCCCTTATACTTAAGCACCAAGCCAACGGTTATACCCATAATGCCGAAAGCCGGGCATATGCCTACGGTAACAACTCCGATAAACGCACTGATAAAAGCAAATTTTACAAGCTTTTTAATTATATCGTTTTCCATATTTTCCTCCGAAATTATATATTCTTTTCAGGCAAAATTGCGTATTTTACAATAATCCTGTTTATCTTTTTAACAAAGGATTCTCCGAATAAAAGCAGAAACACTGCGGTAGCAAAGCCGAAAACAAGACTGAAGGGCGCACCTGCCGCATAAATTGTAATTGCCGAGGAGAGCGTAGGCTGAGCACTCATCATCAGCACCGAGCAGGAATCGACAACAAAGCCATAAACGGCAAAGCAAAGGAGAAAGCCTGTAATAGCCAAAGGTATCCGCTTTGCCTGAATTTTACCGAACACCAAGCCGGAAATTAAACCAACGGTACCCAAGGCCGCCATTTGAAACGGAGTCCACACACCCTGCCCGAAAATAAAATTATAAATAAATGCCGACATTGCACCTACAAAATAACCGCGTTTTGCACCGAGGCACACCCCGCTGACAACCACAACAGCACCGATAGGCTTAACCTGAGGGATAAGATAAAAGGCGGCGCGGCTGACTACTGCAAGAGCAATAAGGCAAGCAGTTAACGATAGCTCCGAAGCCGACGGCTTACTTTTTTCAAAGGACATAAAAAACGGAACCGCAGAAAACAAAAGAACAACTGCCGCCGCAAGATAATAATTTTTTTCCTTATCATATACCAGCCACAATGTTGCAAAGCCAAGGCAAAGAACAGGTGAAAGAAATGCTAAAAACCTTTTCATAGCAAATCCTCCACCGACGATGCAGATTTAAGATAAGGCTTTGTAATTCGTCTGACTGACGAGGTGTAGAAATTTAGGGAGGATAATATCTCCCGTCTTTCACCTAAGGCGGCAATAATACCGTCTGCCAGAAAGGCAACATAATCTGCACATTCGCTAACAAAGTCAATATCGTGAGAAACTAAAATAACCGTTTTACCCTGCATTGCCAATCCCTTTAAATAGGCTTTAAGGCTTTGTGTATTTTCATAATCAAGTCCCTTTGTAGGCTCGTCAAGGAGCAATATATCAAAATTCTGCCGACTTAAAATTGCCAACGCAAGCTTTTGCATTTGACCTCCGCTTAAATCATAGGGGTGCTGATTAAGCTGCTTTGCAAGACCGAATTTTTCCGCCGCTTCTGTTTCTATTTCCTGCGCCACCGTATCGGCAGTAAAAAGATAGCGCACATCCTGGGGCATATATGCGGCTTTACCTATTAGCCTTACTTTACCTGCATAGCATTTTTTTATACCGGCAAGGGCTTTCAACAGGGTTGTTTTGCCGCTTCCGTTTGCACCGATAATTGCGTTAATTTTACCCTTATATGCTTCATAGTCAAGAGATGAGAGAATATCTCTTTCCCTTTTGCCGTATGCAAAGGTAATTCCTTTTGCAGTTACAGAGGCCTGGGGGGCAGGTGCTTTTGCAAAAGGCTTTTCCCTAAGCTCTGACGCCCGGGGTATAGCATCCTTAACATTAAGAGGACGGCTCTCAAGCAACTGTGTGTAAGCAGGGAAAAAGCGTAAAAGCATTTGATTTTCGGCGGCTTTTTTAGGAGTATCGTTTCCGATTACACTACCGTTTTCAAGAAAAATTATTCTGTCACACAAATCAGCAATACCCTCGCAACTATGGCAGGAAAGCAAAACAGTAACGCCTAACTCTCCGTTTACTCTTTTAATGAGACTTATTAGCTGCTGTGTACTTTTAGGGTCAAGTTGAGCAAACGGCTCGTCGAGAAGCAAAGCGTCAGCATCGCAAATCATAGCCGCCGCAACTGCAACCGTGGCTTTTTCGCCTCCCGACAAGGTATTAACATCGCTGTCAAGCATTTGAGTTATGTTAAAAAATGAAGCCGTTTCGCCTATTTTTACTGCAATAATATCGTTATTTATGCTTTGATTTTCAAGTGCAAAGGCAAGTTCTCCCCTAACCTTTTGAGAAACAAAGGAGGTATCGGGATTTTGCTGAACAAAGGCAGTTGCCCTTGAATTATTTATTACTTTTCCTTGCACCGTTCCTGCCGGAGAAAGCTCCTTTTTAAGCATACGAAGAAGGGTTGATTTACCGCTTCCCGTCTTTCCCATAAGAAGCACAAGCTCCCCTGCTTTTATTTCAAGGCTGACATTATTCAGCGCTTTTTTATCTGCGGTAGGATAAGTAAAGCTCAAATCTTCTGTTTTAAATAAAACCATTTTATATCCTCCGCAAAATCTATTATTAAAGGCAAGAGGCAGAGCACCGCAAAAACGGTAATGCAAATGAAGCTTACCTCAGGCATACTGATAATCGGTTCAAAAATAAAGTCTGTTTTTCCTGCCGCCTTATAGGCAATAACCGCGGCAAAGGACAGAGCGCAAAACAGCATTACCGCCAAATCCTTATTTGAAAAGCGATATTTACTGTATGGATTTCTTTTACCTCCAAAGCCTCGTGCTTTCATTGAATCGGCAGTTTCTATACTTTCCTCCAAGGTCATTGAAACAAGAGCGGAAAGGTTATTTAACGCCTTTTTCATTTTGCTCTTTTCACTGTCTGCAAGCATTCTTGCATCCTCTATTTCGGCAAGATTTTTCTTTAGCCGCGGAATAAAGGTAAGCACCATGGAAAAGACCAAAGCAATATTCGGCGCCCTTTTTCCGAAGGCAGACATTAAGCCCTCGGCGGTGACGGTTGAATTATAGCAGGAAAACCACATAATAACAGCACCCAGCATAACGCCCTGATTAAATCCGTAAAAAAGGCTTTCGGCAGTAAAGGGAGTATCAAGCAGAGAAAAAAGCACCGTTTCTCCGGTATGAACAAAAAGCATATTAAAAGCCGCAACAAGCAAAATGAGAGGCAACACAAGCTTAAAAAGAAAGCCTGCTGCACCTTTGCCCTTTAGCTTAATCGAATACAACAAGCCTCCTGCAAGACTTAACGACAGGTAAACAGGATTAAAAATCAGCATTGTCAATACAATCACCGACGCAAAAAAAAGAAGGCTTGCCTTGGGATTGTATTTTGAAAATCTATCCATAGAAAGCCTCCTTTAAGCATTAATATTCAATTCCCTTTCGAGCCTTAACGCCCTTATCATAGGGGTGCTTTTCTTTTGTAAAGCAGGTAATGTAATCTGCAATTTCAAACAGGGCGTCAAGCCTTTTGTGCCCCGTTATTATAAACTCGGTATCGGGCTTATTTTTTAAAATATTTATAATTCTGTTTGTTTCTTCTTCGGTTTGAATAATATCCAACAGCTCATCAAGGATTATCATTTGGCAGTTGCTTGCCGCGGCATAATCAAGAGCACTGTCTACCCAAGGCTGATATGCCTTTTTTTCCGGATTAAACGGCAGCTTTTCGGGAGCCTTAAAAATCTTAAAGGGCACGGCAGAAATCTCTGATGAATTGCAATCCTTAAGAAACTGAATAAGAAGCACGCTCATTCCGGCTCCGAACGCACGCATACCGGCGCCTATTGCGGCGGTGGTTTTTCCTTTGCCAAAGCCATAATAAAGCTGAATCATCTTGTTCTGACCTCTTCCTTTGTTTTAAAGGAATAGCCGTATTGGTCAAGCAGGTGCATCTTTTTAAGTGCAACCTCACAGCCGAGAGAAACGCAGGTAACGGGATGAGGAGGAATTCTTACCTCAACCTTCAAAGCATTTTTAAGCAATGCGTCCATTCCGTACATTTGAGCACAACCGCCTGTTAACAAAAGCTCGCCGTTAGTTACATCTGCCACCAGCTGAGGAGAGGTGTTTTCGAGTATAGTCTTTGCGGTGCTTACTATTTTCTCAAGCTCACCCTGCAGGCATTTGCATATTTCGTTGCCCGAAATTTCTATGCTTTTCGGCAAACCAGAAACGGAATTTCTGCCCTTAACCTGCATTGTTATATCGTTTTCTCTTTCAACGGCACAGCCGATACTTTTTTTTATTTCCTCAGCAGTTCTTATACCTATATAAAGGTCGTAATAATCTCTTATATATTTTAAAATGGCATTGTCAAAGGCATCACCGGCGGTTTTAATTGTTTCAAAGCGACTCATTGAGCCTTGGCTTACAACAGCCATATCGGTAGTGCCTGCGCCTATATTGATAACAAAGGCTCCCGCAGGATTAAGAGGATCTATACCCGAACCGAAGGCGGCGCAAATAGGCTCTTCAACAAGGCAAACAGACCTTGCACCTGCCGAAATAATTGCGGAAATCAGCGTTCTTTTTTCAACATCTGTGCTTACCGACGGAACGGAAGCAACAACACGCGGCTTGAAAATGTTTTTTTTCAGAACCTTATTCATAAAAAGCCTTACCATTTGGCAGGCAAGAGAATAATTGCCAACGGCTCCGTTAACAATAGGCTGAATTACTCTTATACCGCTAGGCTCTCTGCCCTGAAGATAATAGGCTCTTTTGCCGGCATATATTATTTTTTCTTTTTCTTCATCATAAGCAACAAAGGCAGGCTCATTTAACACAACGCCTTTTCCTACAACGGAAATAATCACCGAGGAGGTGCCTAAGTCGATTCCTAAATCATAACCAAACATAACAGCATCCTTAAATTTCTATAAATGTATGTTACTTTAAATAAATTCAGATGTCAAGAAAATATAAAACATTTAAAATATTGTTCATTAAGCAAGGTCTGCGTCTTGCTCTTTTTCAAGAAAATGAAGCAACGCGCTGTAACGCCTGCTTTTTTTATCGTTATCCACCATAGCCTTTACAGAGCCTGTATTTCCCACAATAACAAGCATGCTTTTTGCTCTTGTCAGCGCAGTATAAAAAAGGTTTCTGTACGAAAGACGAGGCGGAGTTCCCACGGTAGGAATAATAACCGCTTCAAATTCACTGCCCTGACTTTTGTGAACCGTCATAGCGTAGGCAAGCTCGATTTCTCTTGCGTTTTCAAAGCTGTAAACAGCCTCCCTGTCATCAAAGCAGACAGTTATTGTGTCGTTTGCTCTGTCTATTCCCGTAAGAATTCCTATATCTCCGTTAAACACTCCGGCACCGCTTTCACTGCCCTTAAACCAGGGAATATCATAATTGTTTTTAATCTGCATTACCTTGTCGCCAACGCGCAGAATATATCCCCTGCTTCTCAATTCCTGTTTATTTTTTGAGGGTGGATTTAGCTTTGCCTGCAAAAGAGCGTTAAGATTTTCCGTCCCCGTGTCGCCCTTTCTGCTGGGGCAAAGCACCTGAATATCGTTTATGCAGTCGTAGCCGTAAACAGCAGGAAGCCTTGCTATAACAAGTCCGACTATTTTTTTAGGAGCATTATATTTTGAGTCCTCATTAAGAAGAAAGAAATCGGAGTCGGGGTCACTATTATCAAACTCGGGCATTTCGCCTTTAACTACTCTGTGGGCGTTTGATACTATTTTGCTTTCCATTGCCTGACGGAATATTTTAGTTAGGCTTACTACTCCTATTAAATCACTTGCTATTAAATCTGCAAGCACATTGCCTGCGCCCACAGGAGGAAGCTGATCCTTATCACCAACCATTATAAGCCTGCACCCCAAGGGCATAGCATCAAGCAGGGCAGAAAATATTGTAACATCTACCATAGAAAGCTCGTCAACGATAAGCGCGTCACACTCAAGAGGATTACGCAAATTTCTTGTAAATACGGATTCGGTAAGTCCTTCTCTGAACTCGGCTTCAAGCAGACGGTGAATAGTTTTTGCCTCAAAGCCGGTTAGCTCAGTCATACGCTTTGCGGCTCTACCGGTAGGGGCGGCAAGGGCAACATCAAGTCCCCTGTTTTTCATAAGAGTAATTATGCCTTTAACCGTGGTGGTTTTTCCTGTACCGGGACCGCCTGTTAAAATCAGCATACCCTTGTTAACTGCGATTTCTATTGCTTCTCTTTGCTTATCGTCAAAGCGGATACCGTTTGCCTGCTCAAAGGCAAATATTTCCTCATGCGACAGAGCGTTTTCCTTTGGCGGAAAATGAAGCATTACGCTTATCCTTTCTGCTATACCTGACTCTGCCTCAAAAATCTCGGGCAGGAAAAGAAAATCTCTGCCGTCTATATCCTCCTGAACAAGCTGCTTTGCTTCAATAGCGTTATCTATGGCAATTTCTACATCATCCTCACTGCATTCAAGCAACGAAATTGCCGGCTTAATAATACTGTTTCTCGGCAGGCAGGTATGACCGTTATTAAGATTATGCCTTACAATATACACTACCCCTGCCTGACTTCGATAGTCAAAAAACGGTTCTTCATCAAGATTAAAAGCAATTTCATCAGCCCGTTCAAATGTAAAGGTACCGCTTTGAGAAACGAAGGCATAGGGATTTTCTTTTATAATATCCAGTGCATTGCCTTTATACAAATTGTAAGCGTCGAACGCCTCCTGCTGACTCAATCCGATTTCGGCAAGTCCGTTCATTACATCACGGGCGGCAAACTGCATTTTAAAATCCATGCTTATTTTTTTTGCCTTCGATTTGTTTATACCCTTAATCTCCGCAAGCCTTTCAGGCTCATTTTCAATTACATTAAATGTATCTGCACCGAAAGCGTTTACAATTTTTTCGGCAGTAGCCTGGCGTACTCCTTTAATAATTCCGGCAGACAAAAAGCGGAGCATACCCGAAGCATCGGCAGGCAAAGTGCGTTGCAGACGGACTGCCTTGAACTGTCTGCCAAAGGTTGGATGAATAGACCATTCGCCCTGAAAAACGGCCTCCTCTCCAATCATCACATTGCCTAATGTTCCCACAACGGTTACAAATTCATCGCCTGCGTTAACCTCAATAACGGCAAAGCCTGTTGACTCGCTTCTATATGTAATATCTTCAATTATACCTGTTAAATTTTCAAGTTCTTCTGCCATAATTTTCACCGAATAGATTATAGCACATCAGAGCGCAAAAAAAAAGAGCAAGTCAAAGACTTGCTCTAATTGTTTTAAAGAAATTACTCTTCGATAGCTGTTACAACGCCTGAACCAACTGTTCTGCCGCCTTCACGGATAGCGAAACGAAGACCTTCTTCAATAGCGATAGGAGTAATGAGCTCAACGTTCATTACAACATTATCGCCGGGCATACACATCTCTGTTCCCTCAGGAAGAGTGATAACGCCTGTTACGTCTGTTGTTCTGAAATAGAACTGAGGAC
>CALYNN010000060.1 GCA_945221685.1 uncultured Clostridia bacterium
GAGTCCGCAGTCCCTTGCGTTGTCGTCGTTGGGTACGGCTCTTATAACTCTGCCGCCGACTCTTGACACAAGCAGCTCGCACTCCTTTCCGTTAACCGTAACCCTTTCAACCGAGTAATCCTCGTTAACGGGCACCTGCTTTGGCAGGTCTGATTTTTCGGTCAGCGCGCCTGTTGGGCAAAGCTTAACGCAAAGTCCGCAGTTTGTGCAGTTTGTTTCGTTAAGCGGAAGAGAAAAGGCAGGAGAAATATTTGTTTTAAAGCCTCTGCCCACAAGTCCTATTGCACTGATGCTCATAACCTCCTTACAGGAACGAACGCAAAGGCCGCAAAGAATACATTTAGCCGTGTTGCGCTCAATAAAGGCATTGGCGTCAGCAGTGTATTTTTGGGGCATTTCGCCTGCAAACCTCTGCGGGTTAATATCGTAACGCTGTGCAACGCTTAAAAGACGGCACTTAAAGTATTCGCGGCAGCCGCATTCAAGGCATCGCTCTGCCTCCCTTTGCGCCTCCTGCTGAGTAAGTCCAAGTGAAACCTCGTCAAAATTATTCTTTCTCTTTTCGGGTGAAAGCACCGACGCAACGGTTCTTTCGCTCTTTTCTCTTGAGCTGAAATCAATTTTATCCTCGTCGCGCCTGCTGATGTAGGGCTGACGGAAATCAAGAGCCTCGCCCTTAAGATAAGCGTCAACGGCTTTAACGCATCTGTCTGCCTCGCCGATAGCCTCAATGGCAATGGAGGCACCCTTGTTTGTGGCGTCGCCTATTGCAAATACGCCGTCAATATTTGTAAGGAAGCTGTCCTCATCGGCTGAAACTGTGCCTCTGTCCGTCAGTGCAACGCAGTCGAAATCGGCAGGGTCAAGCTTTTGACCGATTGCCATAATAACACTGTCAAGAGGCAGGTATTCGGTTTTTCCCTCAATGGCAACGGGGCGTCTTCTGCCGGAGGCGTCAGGCTCGCCAAGCTCCATAAGCTGAAGCGTCATACCCGAAACCTTGCCGTTTTCGCTGTGAATTTCAACAGGATTTGTAAGGAATTTATAAATAACTCCCTCTTCCTTTGATTCCTTGATTTCAATTTCCTCGGCAGGCATTTCCGCCTCTGTTCTGCGGTAAATTACATAAACCTCTTTTGCACCAAGTCTCACTGCCGTGCGGCAGGCGTCCATAGCGGTGTTACCGCCGCCGCATACGGCAACTCTTTCGCCTATCTCAACAGGAGCTCCCTGAATTACACTGCGAAGAAAATCTATACCGCCGTAAACTCCCTTGGCATCCTCGCCCTTAACGCGCATAGGCGTTGATTTCCAGGCACCCGGAGCAAGAATAACTGCGTCGTTTACGGATTTAAGCATATCAAGAGTAATATCTCTGCCGAATTTGCAGTTGTTTACAAGGCGAACGCCAAGCTTTTCTATAAGAGCTATTTCGCTGTCAAGTATCTCTTTAGGCAAACGGTACTGAGGAATTCCGTAGCGGAGCATACAGCCCATCTTATCCATAATATCGAAAACAGTTACCTCGTGTCCCATAATACGCAGATAGTATGCCGCAGTAAGTCCTGCCGGTCCGCCGCCGACGATTGCAACCCTTTTGCCTGTTGCTGAAGCGGTTTTCGGCAAATAAGCGTCGCCCTTTAGGTCAAGGTCAGCCGCAAATGCCTTAAGCTGTGCCAAATTAATCGGCTCCTCAACCTTGCCTCGCCTGCAAGCCTTTTCGCAGGGATGAGGGCATACTCTTCCAATAGAGGCAGGCAATGGGTTAACCTGCTTAATAAGCTTTAATGCTTCCTCGAATTCGCCGTTTGCAATAAGTCCCGTGTAGCCCTGACAGTCGGAACGGGCAGGGCAGGCAAGCTGGCAGGGAGCTATGCAGTCGCCGTCGTGAGCCGACATAAGCAGCTCCATTGCAATTTTGCGCGACTTAATAACCCTTTCGCTTTCGGTGTTTACAACCATACCCTCTGTAGCCTTTGCAGAGCAGGAGCGCAAAAGCTTTGGCATTCCCTCTGCCTCAACAACGCAAAGACCGCAGGCACCGTAAACCTCCACCGCCTCGTCGTAGCAAAGGGTGGGTATATATATTCCGTTTTGCCTTGCGGCTTCAAGAATTGTACTGCCCTCGGGAGCAGTAATTTCTTTTCCGTTAATAGTTAATTTTATCATTTTTATCTGCTCCTCCTTATCTTTTTACTATTGCACCAAAGCGGCAGACGCTGAAGCATTTTCCGCATTTAATGCACTTTTCGGTATCAATAGCGTGGGGATTTTTAACACTGCCGCTGATTGCGTCAACAGGGCATCCCTTTGCACAAAGAGTACAGCCCTTGCATTTTGCCTCGTCAACATAATAGCTGATAAGGTCACTGCACTCGCCTGCAGGGCAGGTCTTGCCGTTAATATGAGCGTCATACTCGTCTCTGAAATATTTTATTGTGGTAAGAACAGGGTTAGGCGCAGTTTGACCTAAGCCGCAAAGAGCGCCGTCCTTAATTCCGTAGCAAAGCTCCTCCAGCAGCTCAACATCGCCTTCCTTGCCCTCGCCCTTTGTTATTCTTGTAAGTATTTCAAGCATTCTCGTTGTGCCTATGCGGCAGTGAATACATTTTCCGCAGCTTTCCTTGGCGGTAAAGTCAAGAAAGAATTTTGCCATTCCCACCATACAGGTGCTTTCGTCCATAACCACCATACCGCCTGAGCCCATTATTGCGCCTGTTGCGCCCAAAGCCTTGTAGTCGATAACGGTATCTATAAGGCTTGCAGGAATACAGCCGCCCGAGGGACCGCCCATCTGCACCGCCTTAAACTCCTTGCCGTCCTTAATTCCGCCGCCGATGTCAAAAATAACATCTCGCAGGGTTTTACCCATGGGAATTTCAACAAGACCGCTTCTCTTGATTTTGCCTGTTACGGCAAATACCTTTGTGCCCTTTGAGCCCTCGGTGCCCATGGCGGCAAATGCCTCACCGCCGTTGTTAATTATCCAGCCCACATTTGCAAAGGTTTCAACATTGTTAATGTTTGACGGCTTTCGCCAATAACCGCTTTGAGCAGGAAACGGCGGCTTAAGCCTGGGCATACCTCTGTGGCCCTCAAGGGACTCAATCAGCGCAGTTTCCTCGCCGCATACAAACGCGCCTGCACCTGCCTTAATTGTCATACGGCAGGAAAAATCGGTACCGAAAATATTATCGCCCAAATAGCCTGCCTCGGTTGCCTGCTTAATAGCTCTTTCAAGTCGCTTAATCGCAAGGGGATATTCGGCTCTTACATATACTACTGCATTTTTTGCACCGATGGCATATGCGCCGATAAGCATACCCTCAATAAGATTATGAGGGTCGGACTCGATTACCGCCCTATCCATAAATGCGCCGGGGTCGCCCTCGTCTGCATTGCAGATAAGGTATTTTTCCTCGCCCTCGCTCTGCCTTGCGGCATTCCACTTAAACCAGGTAGGGAAGCCTGCGCCGCCTCTGCCTGCAAGTCCCGATACCTTTATAACCTCAATAACCTCCTCGGGAGTCATTTCGGTAACAGCCTTTTTCAGCGCGGAATAACCTCCTGCCTGAACAAAATCATCTATCTCCTCGGGATTGATAATACCGCAACGCTTAAGGGCAATTCTCGTTTGCTTGTTTAAAAATTCTCTGTCCTCATCGGAAACGAGTAAGGCTTCTATTTCTTTTTCGTCGCCTGTTTGGGCGTATTTTGCAATTTTAGCGGTGTCCTGCTCTGTTACGCGAACAAGGCGCTTAACCTCTTTTCCGTCCTCGTAAATATCAACAATAGGCTCAAGGTAGCACATACCAACACAGCCTGCAATGGTAAGCACCGCGCCGTTAAGATTTTCTCTTTCAAGTGCTTTTCTAACCTTTTGTGCGCCTGCTGCAATTCCGCAGGAGCCTTCTCCAACAACAATTTTCATTATTCCGCCTCCCTTAACTCCTTAAGAATTTTTCTTGTTTTATCCGGAGTCAGCGAGCCGTATGTATCGTCGTTAATCATCATAACCGGCGACAGCGAGCAGCAGCCCAGGCAGGCAACGCATTTCAGCGAAAACAGGCCGTCGGGCGTAGTTTCTCCGTCTTTAATTCCAAGCTCCTCGGTTACGGTCTGTAAAATAGCCTCGCTGGAGTTTACATGGCACGCCGTACCCTGACAAAGCATTATCATATATTTGCCAACGGGAGTAAGCCTAAATTGTGTGTAAAAGGTGGCAACACCCATAATTTCGCTTTCGGCAATTCCCGTTCTTTTGCTGATTACGCGTATTGCCTCTTGGGGCAAATAGCCGTAAATTTCCTGTGTGTGCTGTAAAATAGTAATAAGCGAGCCCTTTACCTCGGCAAGCTCATCAAGCACCGGATTGATTTTTTTAATATCAATTTCCCTTTCCATATGGCACCTCCGAAAAAATTTGAAGCCTTTTGTCGTATATGATTATTTTCACTACATATAATACTAAATACCGCAAAAAGTTTCAATACAATATTATTTCATTTTATACTAATATTTTACTTGTAAGCAAAGCACTTCAGACAAGTGCGTATTTTTCCACTGCCCTTGCAACTCCGTCGTCGGCGTTTGACTCCGTAATATATTTTGCCGAAGCCTTGCAGGCGTCGGAGCCGTTTTCCATAGCAAAGGAAAGTCCTGCGTATTCAAGCATTGAGCAGTCGTTTTCCGCGTCGCCGAAGCTCATAACCTGACTTCTGTCGATTTTCAGCTTTTCGCAAAGCATTTTCAGCGCCGTGCCCTTGCTTGCTCCCTGTGCGGTTGCCTCAAGATTTCCGGGAAAGCTTGTTACGGCGTTAAGTCCGTATTCAAGCATTTTGCTTTTATAGGCGCAGTAGTCGCTGTCCTTAACGGAATAAAGGGTAATCTTTTCAATATCCCTGTCACCAAGGTATTCAAGCAAATCACCGTGACCGTCCATAACGCTTTGCACCTCGTCAATAAAGCCCTCGGGAAAGCCTTCGTTGCAAAAATATTTTTCCGTTCCAAGCTGGTATTGGCTTCTGCCGTTAACATAAACCTCAAAGAAAACCTCTTTGTCTAAAAAGTATTCTATTACCTTTTTTGCGGTTTCGTTTTGAATACTGTCGGTGCAGATGTTTTTCTTTGCGGCTCTGTCGTAGGCGGCGGCGCCGTTTCCCGTAATAACATAGTCAATAAATTCAAGCTGCTGTGTTACGCCGTCGGTAAGAGCAAGGCAACGGCCTGTTGCGATGGCTGTTTTTATTCCTCTTTCGTGGGCGCTTCTCAATGCCCTTATAGTTCGCGGCGTTACGGTTGTGTGGTCGGTTGACATAAGAGTTCCGTCTAAATCACACACGATTAATTTTACTGCCATTTTTTACACCGTCCGATATTTTTTCATTTTAGTTCCTGCTATTATAGCACAAATATTATCATTATTCCATAGCAATATTTATTTGCTTCAATATAATGCTTTATTTAAAGTATTTGAAGAACGGCAGGACTTTATGACCGGCAGATGAATACACGACTTTTCGAGTATAAAACCCTTGAAAAAAGGGGGTAATTTGTATATAATATCTTCATAATTATTTCAGGGAGGTCGAATATGGAAAAAATTCTTGTTCTTGATTTCGGCGGTCAGTATAATCAGCTTATTGCCAGAAGAGTACGCGACCATCGGGTTTATGCGGAAATCCTGCCATATACCGCCGATATTGAAGAAATAAAGGCAAATAAATACAAGGGCATTATCTTTACAGGCGGACCTAACTCTGTTTACGATATGGAGTCTCCTCACTACACAAAGGATATTCTCAATTTGGGAATACCGGTTTTGGGAATTTGCTACGGCTGTCAGCTTATTGCATGGATGGCAGGCGGAGAGGTTAAAACTGCGCCTGTAAGCGAGTACGGCAAAATAGAATTTACTGCAAAAAAATCGGCTCTTTTTAAAAATGTTGACGAAAAATCTATCGTTTGGATGAGCCATACCGACTATATTTCAACTGCTCCCGATGGATTTGAAATTATCGGAACAACAAACGACTGTCCCTGTGCCGCAATGCAGAATACCGAAAAGAAAATTTATGCCGTTCAGTTTCATCCCGAGGTTACTCACTCGCAGTTCGGCTCCCAAATGCTCTATAATTTTCTTTATGAGGTTTGCGGCTGTAAGGGCGAATGGGTAATGGATAATTTTATCGAAAGCACTGTTGCAAGGCTTAAGGAGCAAATCGGAGATAAAAAGGTTATACTCGGTCTTTCCGGCGGAGTAGACAGCTCTGTGGCGGCGGCATTACTTTCAAAGGCGGTGGGCAATCAGCTTACCTGCGTGTTTGTTGACCAGGGACTTATGAGAAAGAACGAGGGGGATTTTGTGGAAAAAACCTTTACCTCTCTGTTTGATATGAATTTTGTCCGCGTAAATTGCGCAGAGCTTTTCCTTTCAAAGCTCAAGGGAGTAACGGATCCCGAGGAAAAAAGAAATATTATCGGCACTGAATTTTTCAATGTTTTCTGGGATGAAATCAGAAAGCAGGACGAGCTTGGCTTTTTTGCACAGGGAACAATTTATCCCGATTGTATTGAGTCGGGTAAGGGCGATGCCGATGTAATCAAAACCCATCACAACCGAGTTAAAACTCCCGACGATGTGGAGTTTCTCGGTATTATTGAGCCGCTGTGCGATTTGTTTAAGGACGAGGTGCGCAGGGTTGGAGAAATGCTTGGAATTCCCTAGGAGCTTGTGTGGCGGCAGCCCTTCCCCGGTCCCGGCTTGGGAGTGCGCATTATCGGCGAAATAACGGCTGAAAAAATCAAGGTTTTGCAGGAGGCCGATTGGGTGCTTCGCGACGAAATGGCTAAAAACGGCTACGAAAAGAATTTGGCGCAGTTTTTCTGTGTGCTTCCCGGCGTAAATACAGTGGGCGTAATGGGCGACCACAGAACCTACGATAACCTTGTGGCAATCCGCGCCGTAACAACCGACGACTTTATGACAGCCGATTGGGCGAAAATACCGTACGACATCCTCGCAACCGTGTCTAACAGAATTACAAATGAGGTGGAGCATGTAAATAGAGTAGTTTACGATATAACCTCCAAACCCCCCGGCACAGTAGAATGGGAATAGTAAACAATAACCCCCAAACCCTTGTAAATAAAGGGTTTGGGGGTTTTCTTTTTGTCTGTGAGTACTTTTTGAGTACTTTTGTGCAATTTTTAGATTATAGCTTTTCGATACACTGTTGCAACTGTAATTCCAAAGCCATATTTTGTTCTTCTAATAAAGCTATGTCATTTAAATTGCCATTTACAGACTTCTTGAATTTTTCCATATTAATTGTATTTGAAATCCACTGAACAAAAATTGGATATAGATTATGACTTTTAATTGTATTCTCAAATAGCATATTGACTGTTACAAAATCATATGCATCAGTTCCAATTCTAAATTGAATAATATTTTCTAATTTTGGATTTAATTCTAACATTATTATGTCATTTGTTTTTTTGAAAGTAATAAAGTTAATTTTATATAAGTATATAAATAATCCATATATATCACTATATGTTTCAAATTGAAAATCGTAGTTCTTTTCTGACAGAACATATGGCCTTACTTTCAGCGCACTTGCAATTTTCAAGATATGAGAATATTGAGGATTACAGTTTGTGCTTTCGTATTTTCGAATTATTCCGTGATTAATACCTGTGATTTCAGATAATTCCTTGCCCGTCATTTTTAAATTGTTTCTAAGAATTTTTATTTTTTTACCAGTATCCATAATTATTAACTGCTCTCTTTAAAAAATATCTTCAAATACATATTAACACAAACAATATGATAAATCCACTAAAATATTTATACAACAAAAACTATTGACAATACAAACAAAAAATGTTACTATGTCAGTGACACAGTAACAAAACCATAATAAAATTGAAAAGAGGTGAAACAATATGCAAGAAACCGTTGTACAAAATAAGCTTTATTATAATGCACCGGAATTATCTAACCTGTTAGGTGTATCCCTTGGGCAAAGTTATAAAATCATTAGAACACTAAACAGTGAGCTATCTGATATGGGATACATCACCATTGCCGGCCGCATACCTAAGGCATATTTCAAAACCAAATATTTTGGTTTTGAAGAAAAATAAAAAATATTAAAAGGAGGTGTATGTCTAATGGACATCAAAAAAGAAATGACTACCCATAACACTCCTGCTGGAACAGGAGTGGAGCAGTCACCAAATGATTGTATGAATAGTATATCAAATAATGGCAAATCTGTCAAGGTAGATAGGCTTGATACAAAAACAATGAGAGAATTAAATGAGATTTCGTTTGTTCCTCACAAGCCTGTAATAGATGGTTTGTTGAATAACGGAGTTAATTTACTCGTCGGACCGCCAAAAATTGGCAAATCATTTATGGTTGCAGATTTAAGTGTGCGAGTAAGTAAAGGCGAACAGTTTTTGAATAGAAAAACTCACCAAGGCGAAGTTTTATATCTTGCGTTGGAAGATAATTTCCAACGACTACAGCAACGCTACTATCGTATGTTTGATGTTGATGATAGTGAAAATTTGCACTTAGCTATTGTATCAAACGATATTAAAAACGGATTGGAATTGCAAATTAATGAATTTGTAAATAATCATCCAAAGGTGTCGTTAATTGTTATTGATACACTTCAAAAAATTAGGGGAAATGAAAATGAAAAATCCAGTTACTCTAATGATTACGAGGTTATAACAAAGCTAAAAAAGATTGCAGAGCAACATAATATTTGTATTCTTGTTGTTCATCATACAAGAAAACAAGAAGCTGTGGATATATTTGATACTATATCGGGCACAAATGGGTTATTAGGAGCCGCAGATGGCTCTCTTATTACTTTCTCTTATAC
>CALYNN010000061.1 GCA_945221685.1 uncultured Clostridia bacterium
ATTGGTTTATTAAGGATAAAAACGGCAGACCGTATAAAACAGGTCATAATTGGGGCGGCTTCTATTCCCTTGATATTTATAACGACGGCGCAAGAGATTATCTGAAAAATGTTTTTGATGTTGTCCTTAACGACTGGGGCTACGATTTGGTTAAGCTGGATTTTCTGTACGGCGCCTGCGTGCTTCCTATGCACAATAAAACAAGAGGCGAAATAATGTGCGACGCTATGGATTTGCTTCGCGAGTGTTGCGGTGACAAGCTGATTTTAGGCTGCGGTGTTCCTATGATGCCGGCCTTCGGTAAGGTTGATTACTGCCGTATCGGCTCCGATATTGCACTGTATTGGAAGCACAACAAATATATTACCCGTGAAGATGTTTCAACTCCTCATGCCGTTTGCAATTCCGTTTTCCGCCGTCACCTTAACGGCAGAGCGTGGATGAATGACCCCGATGTTTTTCTTCTTCGCGATACTAATATTAAAACAAGCTTTGAGCAAAGAAAGCTTCTTGCAAGGGTAAACTCTCTTTTCGGAAGCCTGTTGTTTATTTCGGATAACACTAGCGAGTATAATGAGCAACAGCTTGCGGCACTTTACGATACCTTTGAAAATAAAGAAACGGTTATAAAAAGGGCAGAGCTTACAAACGGCAATATAATGGAAGTCGAATATACCGAAAACGGCGAAGATAAGCTTCTGCGATTTAATGCTTATACAGGTGAGCTTTGCTGACGCTTTGGTGAATTAGTATGAAAAAAGTATTTGTAGTTTCAAAAACTCATTTGGATTTAGGCTTTACGGATTATGCCGAAAGCATACGCAGTAAGTACATATACGAATTTATACCGTCAGCGGCGGCTCTTGCAAAGGCAGTAAATAAAAACGGTAAAAAAGCTTTTGTTTGGACCACAGGCTCTTGGATTTTAAAGGAAGCGCTTCAAAACGGTACCCCTACTCAAAAGGAGGAGCTTATAAATGCCATTAAGTGCGGAAATATTGTTCCTCACGCAATGCCCTTTACAACCCATACCGAGCTTCTTGACGGAGATACGCTTGATTACGGACTTTCTATTGTTGATGAAATCGACGAAATAAGAGGCAGAAAAACCGTTGCCGCAAAAATGACAGATGTTCCCGGTCATACAAAGGCGCTTGTGCCCTTTTTGGCAAAGCACGGAATTAAGCTTTTGCATATCGGCGTAAACGGTGCCTCGGCTTTGCCGGAGGTTCCCGAATGCTTTTTGTGGAAAAACGGCGAGTCAGAGGTAGTAGTAATTTATTCCGGTGATTACGGCGGAGCTTTTAAGTGTGATTTGATTGACGAGGTGCTCTATTTTGACCATACCCTTGATAATCACGGAGCACCGCCTCCCGAAAAGGTGCTTGATAAGCTAAACTCTATTCAAAAGCAATTTCCCGGCTACAAGGTGGAAGCAGGCTGTCTTGACGATTTTGCCGATATTATTTGGCAGGTAAGAGATAAGCTTCCCGTGCTTGAAAGTGAAATAGGCGATACCTGGATTCACGGCAGTGCAACAGACCCGTATAAATCTGCCGCCCTTCGTCAGCTTATGAGCCTTAAAAAGCAGTGGCTCGCCGACGGCACTATGAAAAAGGGCAGTGAGGAATATAAGGGCTTTACCGATAATCTGCTTTGCGTTGCCGAGCATACCTGCGGTATGGACAGCAAAATGTATTTTTCCGATTACAAAAATTATCTTAAGCCTGATTTCCAAAAGGCAAGAAGGGCAGATAAAGTAGGAATTTTCAGCACCGGCGGAGGATTCCTTCAGAGCATTATGACGCTGACTAACCGTATAAGCGGTAACTACCGTCAAGGCTCGTATAAGGCAATGGAAAAAAGCTGGGCGGAGCAGCGTGATTACATCAGTAAAGCAGTTTCGTATTTGAGCGAGGCGCATAAGGCTCAGGCAGAAAACGAGTTAGCGTCTCTTGTACCGAAGCGTCCCGTTGCCGTAAAGGACGATGGCAACCCCTTTGAAGCCGTTACCTGCGGAAAATGGAGCTTTAGGATAAATAAAAACGGAGGAATAGGCTGTCTCTCCTGCGACGGTAATGCCGTTATTCGTGAGAACGATTTACCTATTGCCGAATATCATTGCTATACAGACAGTGATTATGATTATTGGCTCAATCATTATTCGCGAAACCTCAGTCAAACAAAAGGCTGGGCAATAGCCGATTTTGCAAGGCCGGGATTAAAGCGCGTTCGCGGTAAATATCCTGCCGGCAGATTTGCTTATAAATTAGAGAAGGCATGCCTGCAAATAGGCGGAGAAAACGAAATTTGCATAACAGCAAATTTAAAATGCGACGATGCATTGTGCAGTAAGGCAGGAGCACCCCGTTTAATTCAGATAATATATACCCTAAGCGAAAAGGGACTTAACATTGACCTGTCTTGGTTTGATAAGGACGCAAGCAGGCTAACGGAGGCTTTGTTTATGCGCCTTTATCCTGACGGAGATAGCATAGAAATTACAAAAATAGGCTCTTCGGTTAACCCTTATGATGTTGCTTCAATGGGCGGAAGAAATCTTCACGCAGTGCAAAAATATACTGTAAATTGCAAAAACAAAAGCTATGATTTTATTAACCGTCATGCTCCGCTGATTTCCGTCGGCAGGGGAAAAGTTCTTGAGTTTGACAATAAGCTTGAGGATTTTAAAAAGGACGGAATTGCCTATGTGATTCATAACAATGTGTGGGGTACTAATTTTCCCCTGTGGTATGAGGAAAACGCCCGCTTCAGCTTTACAATAACGGAAAACAACTGCGAATAAAGGAGAACGATTAATATGAAATACACCGTAAAAAGAAATCTGCATACTGATTTTAATGTGTTTGAGGAAAATAAGCTTTCTCCAAGAAGCTATTTTATACCCTTTTCTGCCGAGGATAAGCTTGCTCAAACCGATTATAAAACCGAAAGATATAATTCCGACAGGGTAGTTATGCTCAGCGGCGAATGGGATTTTAAGTATTTTGATAAACTGAGCAAAATACCCGAAAGCCTTGATACCGACAATACTGCCTTTGATAAAATTTCTGTTCCCAGCACTTGGCAAAGAATGGGATACGACCAAATTGCGTATATAAATACGCGCTATCCCTTCCCAAAAAGGCCTCCTCATATTCCCGAGGATGTGGCGGTGGGAATTTACAGAAGGACTGTCAGCCTTAAAAAATATCCCCGTCAGGTGATTTCTTTTTTGGGTGTTGCAGGTGCGCTTGCTCTTTATGTAAACGGAAATTATGTTGGCTACTCCGAGGGCTCCCACAATACTGCGGAGTTTGATATTACCAATCTTGTGCTTGACGGCGAAAACGAAATCGTTGCCGTTAACTACAAATGGAGCAACGGCACATATCTTGAATGTCAGGATATGTTTAGGGAAAACGGTATCTTCCGCGATGTGTATATCATTAATCAGGAGGAAAAGCATATTGACGATTTCCTCTTTAGAACGAGCAAAAATGCTGATGGCACTTATGATTTGAAAATCAAAATTGATGGCAATTTTGATGATGTTGACATTTCCTGTGACCTATTTACAACAAAGGAAAGCAACACAATCATAAAAAATCTTAAAGTAAATGAATGGACGGCAGAAACACCTAATCTCTATGAGGTTGCAATCAAAATAAAAGATGTTGAGGTTATTCGTACCTACATTGGCTTTAAGGATGTAAAAATCGACGGCGAGGTATTTCTGTTTAACGGAAAGCCTATAAAAATGCTTGGTGTCAATCACCACGATACCCATATGACAAAGGGCTATGCAGTTTCTCTTGAGGATTTGGAGCTTGATATTAAGCTTATGAAGGAGTATAACTGCAACGCCGTGCGCACCTCTCACTATCCTCCCGACCCTGCATTTTTAACTATGTGCGATATGTACGGACTTTATGTTGTTGACGAGGCGGACATTGAAACTCACGGATTTTATGCCGTACCGTACAGTACATATAATCCAAACAGACTCAGCAACGATGTTAAGTGGGCAACCCATTATCTCGACAGAGTTAAAAGAATGTATGAAAGAGATAAAAACCACCCCTCCGTTACTATGTGGAGCTTGGGCAACGAGTCAGGCGGATACAAGTGTCAGGATGTATGCTACGACTTTCTTAAGAGCGTAAATCCCGAAATTCCCGTTCATTACGAGGGTGCAATTCGCAGTAAGCGCTGGGCGTACGATGTTGTTTCAAGAATGTACGGTACCCCCGATTTAATGCGAAAAATACTTAAGGGCACCGCAGGCAGTAAATATAAGGGTAAGCCCTTCTTCCAGTGCGAATATGCTCACGCTATGGGCAACGGACCCGGCGGACTTGAGGAATATATGGAGCTTTTCTATTCCTCAAAGCAGTTTATGGGCGGCTGTATTTGGGAATGGGCAGACCACAGCGTGTATGACGAAAACGCAAGGTACAAATGGACCTACGGCGGCGACCATAACGAGCCTATCCACGACGGTAATTTCTGTGTTGACGGACTTTTCTATCCCGACCGCAAGCCCTCCAGCGGCGCACTTGAAATGAAGGTGTGCTACAGACCGATAAGAGCCGAGTATTCGGGTGACGGTATCTTTGTTCTTAAAAACACAAGGTGCTTTAAGGATACCTCGGATATAGCAGTTTCTTACCAAATTATCAAAAACGGCAGCGTTGCCGAGACGGGAGATATTTCATCTGTTATTGCTCCCCAAACTGCAAAGAAAATTCAAATAAATTCCCCTGCTTTGTCTGAAAAGGACTGCGATGTTTTTGTAAACTTTATTTATAATGATAAAAATGCAGGCAGAGAAATTGCAACGGAGCAGGTGACTGTTTCTCTTGCAAGGGCAAGCTCAAGGAGTGTTGCCGCAAATGCTCAAATCAGTGAGTCCTCCGGTGAAATTTCCGTTTCCTTTGAAAACGGAAAGGCTGTTTTTGACAAAAAGAGAGGACTTGTAAGCTACACGCTTAACGGCTGTGAATACCTTAACTCCAATCCGTTAGATAAGCAAAGCGGCTTTGTTCCTCATATTTACAGAGGCAGGCTCGATAACGATCAGTATATGGTTATATTCTGGAAAATCATCGGTCTTGACTGCTCTGCACCAAAGCTTGTTTCCTGTAAGGTTAGGAATAAAAACGGTGAAAAATGCGTAAGCACGGCTTATGATTTTGTAACAAGGGGAATTTTTGTGCTTGCAAGGGCTCGGGTGGATTATTTCTTTGGAAGGGACGGTAAAATGCGAATTGCCGTTTCTCTTAAAAAGGCTTGTCCTCTTACCGACCAGCTTCCGCGCTTCGGCGTTCATTGCGAGCTTCCCAAAGACTTTGAAAGGGTTGAATACTACGGCAGAGGTCCTGTTGAAAACTATTCCGATTTTAAGGAGCATTCACCTGTCGGCATATATGAAACAACCGTTTCAAAAATGGCTCATAAGTATATTAAGCCGCAGGATTCAGGCAACAGAGGTGATGTGCGTTACAGCGTGCTTGCAGACGAAAACGGCGTTGGCTTTAAGTTTACATATGTTGATAAGCCCTTTAGCTTTAACGCAAATCATTTTACTCTCGGTCAGCTTAAAACGGCAAAGCATATAGAGGATTTGCCCGATACGGCTACCACCTTTGCGGCAGTTGACGGCTTTGTTCGCGGTACAGGCTCAGGAAGCTGCGGACCTATTCCGTCAAAGGAGCATCAAATAGGCTTCGGCTATTATAAGCCGCTGTCATACTCCTTTGAGGTTCAACCGCTTACTGCAGAGGAATAATTCCTTCGTAATGAAAATCAGTTGACAAAAATGCAGGCAGACCTGTTGCGATTAATTTCGGTGCAGGTCTGCCGTTGTTTCTCATTTATAGTATATTTTACAAAGATAATATATTATAATAATTTGAGCATACTGCTTTAAAAAAATTTGCAGATAGCAGTAAAGGAGTATAATTATTAAAAAAGCAGTAAAAATAGTAATATGTGCGGCAGTTACAGCTACGCAATAACCGCGGCGGCAGTGGAAATACATTTAGGCTATGGCAAAACAACCGATGAGGGGTTTGAGGGCTCCCTTGATTTAGGATAGGAGAGAAAGCGTGAATAAAGCGTTAAAAATAGTTTTATCGGTATTATTGTGTGCCTGTGCCTTGGCGGCGGTTGTTCCCACCGCAGTATATGGAGTGCGAGGAAGCCTTGCAGGAATTTCTCTGCCTCGGGATTATGAAAGGCAGCTTGCCGAAAACGCCTTTGAAAACAGTGCCGATGTAAGAATAATGTCGTCAAACCTGCTGGTGCATTACGAGAGCTGGGGCGGCGAGCCTGCAAAGCCGAGAGCAAAAATGTATGTTGAAATGATTAGGGAGTATATGCCCGATGTAATCGGCTTGCAGGAGCTTTGCGATAGCTGGTACTGCTGCTTAAAATTCAATTTACCTAAGGACTATAAAATGCTTTATTCGTTTTCTACCGGAGCCTTTGTTCGTATGACTGCCATGGTGTATAACAGCGAAACCCTTGAACTGATTGACAGCGGAAATTTTGCGTATGAGCAGGGTGATAATACCCGTCTGCGCCGAGTTGTGTGGGCAGTATTTCGGTTGAGAAGCACAGGCAGACTTTTCGCCGTAACAAACACTCATTTTGATTTAATCCGTGAGGGTAGGGAAAAAGAGCTTGCTCGAGTTATGAAGAGTCAGGAACAGGAACTTTCGGCGTGTATTGACAGTATAGCAAAAAGGTACAATTGCCCCGTTTACGCCGTTGGTGATTTTAATTCAACAGAGGAAAGCACTCGCAGTAATCCTGCCGATATTCCCGAAATATATAATTCCCTTGCAGAAAAATATACCGACCAAAAGTATAATTGCAAAAATCAGATGTGCGGCAGTGAACAACGGTGGAGGAGTCCAACCTATGACCATATCCTTTCTACAAGCTCTTTAAGGGCAGAGGATTTTTGCCTTATGTCTTATAAGTGGCTTAAGCCTGTGTCCGACCATTATCCCGTTTTTGCAGATGTGTATATTTAACTCTACTTTGCGTAGGTTGTAAATGCAAAAGGACTGTGGTACTCTTTTGGTGAAAGGAGTTGACGGTATGGATATTAACAAAATTGCCGCCCTTATAAAAGAACGGCGTGAGGCCTGCCCTGTTTTGCTTAAATATTTAATCATCTTTAATATTTTGATACAAAAAATCCCTTGGAGTATCTATGCACCAAGGGATTTTAGCTTATTAGGATTTATCTTAATTATTGGATTTTTCAGATGCTTTTTTATTTCTCAGCCTTTTAAAAAAGTCTGTTAACAGTGCCGAACATTCCTGCTCCATTATGCCCGAAATAATTTCAGGCTTATGGTTGTAGGCAAGGTCGTTGAAATTCGCTACCGAGCCAAAGGAGCCTGCCTTTTTATCGTTGGCACCGTAAAACACCCGTTTAATTCGTGAGTTAATTATTGCCCCTGCACACATAGGGCAGGGCTCAAGAGTAACGTATAAATCGCATTGCCAAAGTCGCCAGCCGCCCAACTTTTTGCAGGCGTTGTCAATGGCTTCAAGCTCTGCGTGGTACAAGGCGTTTTTGCCAAGCTCCCGTCTGTTTCGCCCCTCGCCTGCAATTTCGCCGTCCTTAACAACAACTGCGCCCACAGGCACCTCGCCCTCATCGGCGCTGAGCATTGCAAGCTCTATTGCTCTTTTCATAAATTCTTCGTTCATATTTATATCTTTTTTACGGTTTGAAGCGTTAACGCAATAAGAAGGACAAAGGGAACTATCATCCAAGGGAAAATAAATGCCTTAAATTTTTCTCCGTTAGAAAGTACGCCGACGCTTTTTTGCTTTTCCGTTTTGAATTGCTTTGTGAAAAACAGATATACTGCCGAAACGATGCCTAATACTGCCAGCAGAATATACATGATAATTGCCGTATCCTCTGCCTTATCGTCGCCCAGATAGGTTTGAACAATGTTTTGTGTAACCGACATACTGTTGTTAAGGGCGTGAATAAAAATTGCAGGCAAAATATTTTCTGTTTTTACCGTTACAACGGCAAGAACTATGCCTATTAAAAATGCAAAAATAAACTGAATTACATTGCCGTGAAGCAGTCCGAAAACTATGCTTACCGCAAAAACCGCAAAGCCTGTGCCGTATTTTTTAAGAAGCTGAAGGGAACAGCAGCGCATTGCAAATTCCTCGCAAATAGCGGGAACAATCGCCATAGCAATAAATTCCATTATGCAGGCGAATACCGAGTCGGGATTTGCTGCGGTGCTTTGGGTTAATTCGTAGCCAAACAAAATTTTAGTTAACGAAACAACATACGAAACGATGATGTTTGCCGCCACACAGCAAAGAGCACCGAAAAACACCCAGGTGCACGCCGTAAGCGGTTTAACCTTTTTTGCGGGAAAAAGGGGAGTAACATACTTTTTTCTGTTAATAAGCGCCATTATTCCAAAGGGAACGGCAACTGCACATACCGAAACGCCGATTATTGAAAATGCGTACTGAAATATCGGACTGCTTTCGTACAGTCCGTATAAGCCTGCTGCATTTAAAATAACAACGAATAACGACTGGATTAAAAGATATGCAATTATTGCGCACGCCATAGAAAGACTAATCATTCTGATTTCCTTCTTTTCCCGCGCTTCCTGCTGCTGCAATCTAAACTGCGCTTCTCTTGCCGCGTTTACATCGTTGCTGCTTCCAAAGGGGTTATAATAATATTGTGACATTTTATCAGTCCTTAATCTAATTGCTCGGCAAGCTCTTTTATGTATTCCTTAAGCTGGTCTTTTGTATCGGGGTGCTTCAGTCCAACCTCTACTTTTTCCTGAAG
>CALYNN010000062.1 GCA_945221685.1 uncultured Clostridia bacterium
GGGCGATTTGGCAGAGCGCGCCGGCGTTGCCGCAAGCTATTTCGGCACCTCAAAATTTACCGAAGCCGTCCTTTAAAAAGCGTGTAAAAGAGATATTGCCCATCAGTTTCACGACGATACCCCCGGTACCTCGGTTCAGCGCGCATATAAGCGTTCGTGGAACGATTACGCTATGTCAATAAATCAGTTTTCAGGTGAGCTTGAGGCGTCGCTGGCGTCGTTGTCATCTCTTATGAAATCAGATTTCTGCACGGGAATTCCGGTGGTTGTTTCTAATTCCGTTGAGGCAGACAGAACTGACCTTGTAACACTTCTGCTTGAAAATGTAAACGCACCCTTTGTCCGCGTTTATAACGATAAGGGCAGAGAGGTAAAAAGCCAGGTAAATTCTGTTGAAAACGGCGTAATGGAGGTTGTATTTCTTGCAGAGGTAAAAAGCCTCGGTATGCGCGTTTACGATGTTAGGCCGAGTAACGAGCCATGCCGCGTAAAGTCGGCAATTTCCATAGACGATAATGTTATGGAAAATCAAAAGTATATTGTAAGACTAAACAGAAACGGCGATATTCAGTCTATTCTTGATAAAGAGGACGGCGAAAGAGAGCTTCTTCAAAAGCCTGTTGTGCCGGGCTTGTTTAACTATAACGGCTCAAAGTCTTGGCCCGCATGGGAAATGAACTTTAATGAGGCAAATAAGGAGGCAGACAGAATACCCTCCTGCGTAACGGTTAAAATCCGCGAAAACGGTCCTGCCCGCGTTGCCTTTGAGGTAATTCAAAAGGACGGCAAGTCAACCTTTACAACTGTTATTTCTCTTGCAGACAGCGGCGAAACCGTTGATGTATATAGGGAAATCGAATGGCAGTCAATGCGCACAATGTGTAAAAACAGATTTGCCCTTACTGCTAAAAATTCAAAGGCTACCTTTGATATCGGCTTAGGTGCAATTAAAAGAGAAAATATGAATGAAAAGCTTTTTGAGGTGCCTGCTCAAAAATGGGCGGATATTACCGATGAAAGCGGAGAATTCGGCATATCCGTGTTAAGCGACAGCAAGCACGGCTGGGATAAGTTTAACGATAACACCCTGCGCCTTACCGCCATACATACTCCTAAAAGAAACTATCGCATCGACTCTATGCAGTCGATGATGGATTTGGGACTTAATCGCTTTTCCTTTAGAATTTTCAGCCATAAGGGCGATGTGGGCAAGGCGACTCAGCTTCAGGCTCGCTTCTTTACACAGCCCCTTGTTGCAGTTGAATTTGAAAAGCATCAGGGCGTTTTGGGCACTGATTATTCCTTTGGCGGTGTGTCCGATAACGGCGTGATTGTAAGAGCAATAAAAATGCCCCACCATAATGCAGAAAGCGGTGAGGTTATCGTTAGATTTAACGAGGGCGAAAATAAAGTAAGCGATCGCTTTGAATTTTTGTTAGGTGAGGGAATAGAAAAGGCAAGAGAACTTTATGCCAGCGAGGAATATAAGGGCGAGGCTGTTGTTGAAAACGGCAGGCTTGTTACCTCCTTTAAGCCATATGAGGTTAAAACCTTTGCCCTTACGCTTAAAAAGCCGTCTGTTCAGGGAAAAAAGCCTGTCAGCAGTCATATTAATCTTAACTATGACGACAGCCTGACTCATATCCCCGACAGACTTTTACCCGAAAAAATCCTTGCAGACGGTATTGAGTTTAAAATAGATAAAAACGCTTTTATGACCTGCGACGGTCAGCACCTTGAGGTGAAAGAGGGGAAAGCTCTTAATCTTCTTATGACCTCTCTTTGCGGTGATATAGAAGAAAAATTTATTGTCGGCGGAAAAGAAAAGTGGGTTAAAATCAATGCCTGCGATGAGCCTTATGCTCAGTGGGATTTATACGATTTCGGCGAAACGGCGTATGTTAAGGGCGGTAAATTAGGCTATGAATTTACCCACAGCGTTGATGAAAAGGGCAATACGCAGTTTGCCAAGGAAATGTATTTTTGGATTGTCTCCTTCAATGAAACCGTTGAGCTTCCGTCACATCCCGATTTGGTTATTCTTTCGGCTGCAGAGGTAGATATGCCTAAGGCAGCTCTTGTAACGCCTCTTGAGGAAAGAGTGCCTCATCGTGAATTTTCCTTTAAAATGAGCTTAAAGGAAAAGCTTTGGTATATTCATTCAAAGTGCGTTTGGATGCTTAACGACAAGGATAATTTTATTACTCATAATAACAACGGTAAAAACGGCAAAAGAATTGAGCAAACAAAAAAGAATATTAAATCAAGAACTATTGATACGGTAGGTCATTAAAATGAAATACGATTTTAATAAAAACTGGGCAACGGATAATAACGGCTATAATTTGAGGGATAGCGAGGTTGATCGCTATATTTCGGTGCTTCCCGATGAAAGACAGCTTGACCACCTCGCAAAGCCCTTTTATGCGTTTATTCATTTCGGAATGAATACTGCCACAGGGCGAGAGTGGGGAACAGGCAGAGAAACGCCTAAGGATTTTAATATTACATCTATTGACGCAGCTCAGTGGGTAAGCACAATTAAAGCCGCAGGCGCAACAGGTATAATTTTAACCTGTAAGCACCACGATGGCTTTTGCCTGTGGCCATCAAAATACACCGATTTTTCAGTTAAAAATTCCGATTTTGATGGCGATATTGTAAGGCTCGTATCAAGAGAGTGTCTGCGTCAGAAAATGGATTTCGGTATATACCTCTCTCCGTGGGATATGCACGATAAGCGCTACGGAACAGAGGAATATAACGATTATTTTTGCAATCAGCTAACAGAGCTGTTAACCGAGTACGGCAGAGTGTTCGAGGTGTGGTTTGACGGCGCAAAGGGATCAAACGCAGTTGAGTTTGAATATGATTGGGAAAGATATTATAAAATCGTACGCAGTCTTCAGCCCGACGCTAATATTGCCATATGCGGTCCCGATATTCGATGGGTAGGCAACGAGGCAGGTAAGGCGAGAAAAAGCGAGTATTCCGTTGTTCCTATGTGCTTGCGCGATGCGGAAAAAACAATGGAAAACAGCCAAAAAAGTGAGAGCGAAGCCTCCTCTCTGCGCAGATTTACCTCTGCCAACAGTGATTTAGGCTCGCGAAAGGCTCTTGAAAAAAACAGTCGCCTTTGCTTTTATCCTGCAGAGGTAGATGTTTCAATCAGGCGCGGCTGGTTTTATTCTAAAAACGAAAACGGCACAGTTAAATCTGCTAAAAGACTTTTCGATATTTATCTTAAGTCCGTTGGCAGAAACTGCCTGCTTTTGCTGAATGTACCGCCAAATAATAAGGGCGTAATTCATCGTAAAGACGCTCGAAGCCTTAAAGCCTTAGGCAGAAAAATCAGTCGCATTACACAGTCCCTTGTATTAAGGCAGGACTTGGGTGAGCTTTCGGCGGAGCGCCCCAATCTTGATTTCAGTTTTGACAGGGAGCATAAGCTTCGCTGGGTTGTTGTCAGCGAAAATCTTGCCTTCAGCCAGCGTGTTGAAGCCTTTGAATTATACATAAAAAAGCCAAACGGAAAGTTTAAAATGGTTTGTAAGGATACTGTTATCGGCTCAAAGCGTATTATAAAGCTTCACGGCGAAAGGGCAGTAGGTGCAAAGCTTGTTATAAGGCAAAGCCGTTCAAATCCGGTTCTTCAGGAAATTGCCTTCTACGAATAAATATAATCAGTATAAAAATAACCGACGCCCTGTGCAATAAAGCAAGGACGCCGGTTGTTTTATTTTTTCACCGCAAGGCAGTAGTTAACGCCTGCTTCGGCAATTAAAGGTCTGTCGCCGTACTCTCGGTTAAATTCCGAAAAAAATCTGCTTTCAATTTCTTTCGGAGTCAATAGCTCATAAATCTTAAAGCCCTGTCTGTCTAAAAGGGCTTCAATTTCACGGTAGCCGTATTTGGCTTTCATAATTTCACCCTGCGGTGATTGAAGCTTGTGGCAGTATTCTTCAGCGGGATAGTCAAATATCAGTGAACTGCCCTCAGCCGTCAGCTCGGAAAGTGCCTTTACCGTTTCTTCAAATTCCTTTTTACTTAGGTAGTAAACTAAACCCAGCGCTGTTATAACCGTCTTTTTGCTGGATTTCGGTATGCGTATTTCGGGAAGCACCGACTCCGAAAAGCTAATGTCGTCAATGCTTATGTCGGCTTCATTCAGTCTGCCTATTTTATCATTAAAGCTTCTGTCTGCCTCCCATATTTCCATACCTCTGCAAGCAGGGGAATAAGCAATGGTCCCATAGCCTGCGCCGAGAATTATAAGCCGTTTTGTCCCCAGCCTTGCTTCTGTTTTAATACAGCTTAATGCATAGGCGTCTCTGCCGATAACCGCAGGGGCAATGTGTTTGTTTATCGCCTTGCTGACATCGTCCGTTTCAAAAAAATCAATGCTTTCCTCAAGGCTTTTTAAAATTCCTTGGTATTCCTCATCACTTATCAGCACAGGTGATATATTGTCGTCTAATACTCTCTTGTCGTACTGCTGATGATTTGCCCTTGCAAACAGGCACATCATTGCCGTTATGCTTTTATTTTCCATTTTCAAAACCTCCTTATATTCCTAATACCATATTGCAAATATCATTACAAGTCTTGAAAGAATAGCGAAAATGTGGTAATATAATAGAGAAGAAAAAAGAAATTTTTATTGATTTACAAAATGCCGCGGCATTGGTTAATTTAACCTTTGCCGCGGCATTGCAGTTTTTCATATTATTCGTTTAACGCTTTGTTGATTTTGTTTAGCACATTCTTTTTATCGGCAGACCACAGGGGAGCCACCAAATCCTTTTTTGCTCCGTCACCTGTCAATCGGTGAATAACAACGCCTTCGGGTATAATTTCAACACAGCTTTTAATTATGTCAATATATTCATCAAGACTCGGCAGGGTGAATTTTCCTGAGTTGTAATCTTTTTCCAAATCAGTTCCCTTAATAACGTGAAGAAGCTGAAGCTTAATTCCGTCAATACCGCTTTTGCAAACATAATGTACCGTTTCAAGTATATCGTCTTTGCTTTCGCCGGGCAGTCCTATAATTATGTGAACAACCGTGTTAATACCGATGCTTTTAAGATTTTTTACCGCTTCGTCATAAACCTCAAGCGTGTAGCCTCGCCTGATATAATCTGCTGTTTTTTGGTGAATCGTTTGCAGTCCAAGCTCAACAAAAACAGGCTTGATTTTATTTAGCTCTGCCAAAAGCTTCAGCACATCGTCACCAAGGCAGTCGGGACGGGTGGCTACCGAAAGAGCGACAATATCCTCGCTTTCCATTGCCTCGGTAAATTTTTGGCGAAGCACCTCCACGGGTGCATATGTGTTTGTAAAGGCCTGAAAGTAGGCGATGTATTTTCCGTCCTTAATTTTATTTTCAACTCTTTTTTTACCTGCCTCAATTTGCTCGCTTATTGAAAGCAGGGGGCTTTCTGCAAAATCTCCGCTGCCGCCCTTTGAGCAAAATATACAGCCTCTCGTGTCAATGCTACCGTCGCGGTTCGGACAGGTAAAGCCGCCGTTAAGGCTGAGCTTATAAACCTTACATCCAAAGGTGTCGCGCAAGTAATTGTTAAGACTGTAATATTTCATAAAAATTCTTTAGGCTGTTTTTGTTTCCGCAAACAAAGGAGTCAATCCTATTTGCATCAAGAGCCTTGCCATCAAAGGTGTATGCCTCTCCGCCTGCCTCCTGTAAAATCAGATAAGCCGCCGCCCAGTCCCACGGACGCAGTATCATTTCGTAGTAAAGGTCAGCCTTTCCGCTTGCCACATAGCAAATATCAAGAGCCGCAGAGCCTCCTCGTCTAACCTCTATCGCTTTGTAAAAAATCTTTTCCGTAAGCTCAAAGGTTTTGTGGGCAAGCTCATGCTCGTAGGGGCAGGTGCCGAAAAGCACAAGGCTTTGCTCAATACTGCAATCGGAGCATTTTATTTTTTTACCGTTAAGGTATGCGCCCTTTCCTTTTTCGGCATAAAAAATATTGTTAAGGTCCGGGTCCATAACAACGCCCATTATTATTTCCCTGTCCTTTGCCAGCGCAACGCTTATTCCGCTGTGCTGATAGCCCTTAATAAAATTAGTTGTTCCGTCAATAGGGTCGATTATAAAGCAGTAGCCGTCGGTAAGCTCCTTATTGCCGCTGCCCTCCTCGCCGAAAAATTTGCTTTCGGGCAGTATTTTGCTAAGCTCCTTAAATAAAAAATCCTGAATCATTTTATCATATTTTGTAACAAGATTTACCGCCGAGCCCTTGTCCTCAATGCCCAAATCGCTTCCGGCACTTAAATAAATTTCTCCTGCTTTTTTTACTGCTTCTACTATCTGTTCAAGCATTTTTATCACCTCTGCTCCATTATACCACATTTTTTGCAGAAAAAAAACCATATATTTATATTGACTTAAAATATATGTTAGTTTAAAATTGAGTTAGTGCGATTTTATTCAATTTGAAAGAGTGATTATATGAGAGTATTGATAAGCTGCCTTGTGTGCCGATTTGTTCACTTTGTGCTTCAAAAGCTGGGCAGAGGCGCAACAACTCTGCCGGGCAGAGTTGCCTTAAAGGTGAAAAGAAATATTTTATCCGATTTATCAAAAAATGTTAAGGTAATTATCGTAACGGGAACAAACGGAAAAACTACCTCCTGCCGTATTATTGAAGAAGGACTTAAGCAGGCGGGCAAAACATATTTTATAAACAAGTCGGGGGCAAATCTTATAACGGGAATTACCTCGTCCTTTATTATGAATTCCACCGTTACGGGAAAAAGCAAATATGAATACGCTATCGTTGAGTGTGACGAAAACGCCTTTAAAGAGGTTTCAAGGTATATCAGAGCCGATGTTGTTCTTGTAACAAATATTTTCCGTGACCAGCTTGACAGATACGGCGAGGTTACCCATACCCTTAACGCTATTAAGGAGTCTGTAAAAAATCTTCCAAACGCAACCGTTTGCCTTGACGCCGATTGCTCGCTGACCTACTCAATGTCCAAGGAAATTCCTAATAAAATTTATACCTTCGGCGTAAATACTCCCTTTGATGATAAGGCGGAGGAGCCTGAAATTTCCGACGCTAAATACTGCATTTTCTGCAAAAGCGAATACGATTATACCTATCATACCTATGGCCATTTAGGCGGCTTTGTCTGCAAAAGCTGTGGCTATAAAAGACCTAACCCTGACTTTGCGGTAACCTCAGTTGAGGAGCTTAAGCAAAATTATTCGGTGGTAGTTGCCGATTTTATGGGCAGTAAAAATATTGTTAAGGTCAATATAGGCGGAGCATATAATGTTTATAACGCAGTAGGCTGTGCTGCCGCCCTTTCGGCAGCAGGCATAGACGAAAAATCGGTTATCAGCGCTCTTGAATGCTTTGACGGCGCCTTCGGCAGAATGGAGCATTTCAATATGGGAGCCAACAAGCTCAATGTTATTCTTGTTAAGAACCCTGCCGGCTTCAGCCAAACCATGAGCTTTCTTAAAACCGTTGAGGGTGATTTTACTCTTATGCTCAGCCTTAATGATAACGCCGCCGACGGCAGAGATATCAGCTGGATATGGGATGTGGATTTTGCAGGAGTGCTTGAAAAAAGTAATGTAAAGGACATTTATGTAACCGGTAAACGATGCTATGATATGGCTATTCGTGTTAAGTACGAGGGTACAGGCGGAAAAGAAATTAAGATTATTGAAAACGAGGATTACGAAAGACTTGTTGATGTGGCATCGGCACAGGGCAGAGATGTTTATGTTGTGCCGACCTATACCTCAATGATGGCTATGCGTCCCGTTATTGCAAAAAGATTGGGAGGTAAGGAATTTTGGGAGTAAGCTTAAGAATAGCGCACCTTTATCCCGATATGCTTAATCTGTATGGCGACAGAGGAAACATAATTGTTCTCACAGGCAGAATGAGGGCAAGAGGCATAGATGTGCAAACAGAGCAGATTACAATGGGCAAAGGCTTTAACGCCGATGACTACGATATTTTCTTTATCGGCGGCGGTCAGGATTTTGAGCAGGATGTTCTCCTTGACGATTTAACAAAGGGCAAGGATGTGCAGATAAATAAGGCTATCCACAGCGGCAGGGTTATGCTTGCCATTTGCGGAGGCTATCAAATGCTTGGTAAATACTATAAAACCTACGACGGCAAAATTCTTCAGTATATGGGTGCTCTTGATTTTTATACCGAGGGCAGAGAAGAAAGAATGATAGGCAACTACGCCTATAAAACCAAGGAGGGAATAGAGGTTGTAGGCTTTGAAAACCATAGCGGCAGAACATATTTGGGCAAGGATACCGAGCCTTTGGGAAGGGTAATAAAGGGCTACGGAAACAATGGCG
>CALYNN010000063.1 GCA_945221685.1 uncultured Clostridia bacterium
ACATACCGATTTTAGTTGATTTTGCAAGGTCGGCAGTAAGAGCAACAACATCCTTGTGTTCCTCACCAAGCTCACAAAGAGCAATACCGTAGCACTCTGCTGTTGAAAGCTTTGTGGTATCTGTCATTGTATATGTCATTCCGCCCATAATTATGCCTCCTTTTCTGCGCGGGCACAACGCTCCGCATAGTACTTATCAAGACTTGCAAAGGCAGTCTTTGTCATTTCCTCATCAAGTGAGCCGTAGTGCCACAAATAGTTATCCTTCATAAAGTCAACGCCTTCACCCTTGAAGGTATCCATAACAATAGCAGTTGGCTTATCGCCGCCCTCCTGATGATTTTTAATAGCGGCCTCGATAGCGTCGTTAAGCTCTTTCATATTGTGGCCGTCAACGCGGATTACATTAAAGCCGAACGCCTCAAATTTCTTATCAACAGGCTCTACCTTCATTTCGTCGTCAACTCTGCCGTCAATCATACATTTGTTTACATCGGCAATAACAACAACATTTGAAAGCTTAAACTGCGCGGCGCTCATTGCAGCCTCCCAGTTAGAGCCTTCGTTAAGCTCGCCGTCGCCTGTTAGAACATAGTTCATATAATCTATGCCGTTTACTCTGCCTGCAAGGGCAAAGCCTACTGCAAGAGAAATACCGTGACCTAACGAGCCTGTTGAGCAGTCGGCACCCTTAACCTTGTTGCAGTCAAGGTGCATACCGATTTTAGCTCCTGTAAGATTGAAAATCTTAAGCTCATCAATAGGCATAAATCCATAATCGCAAAGCACCGGAGCATAGCCTACTGCCGCGTGACCCTTTGAGAGAATAAAACGGTCTCTGTCGGGCATATCGGGATTTTGAGCGTCGATTTTCATAAAGCGGTGATAAAGAATCGTCATAACATCCATTGCACTCATAGCGCCGCCCAGGTGACCTGAGCCGCCCCAAATGGCAGTTTGGATACTGAGTCTTCTTAGTTCGTCAGCCTTTTTTTCAAGGCGCAGCCATTCTTCTTTGTCAAACGGCTTGTAATTAGCTGGCATAATTTTTCCCCCTAATCAAATTAATAGTTATTACTTATTTAAGACAAAGCTCGGGATGATTTGCGGCAACAACACCGAAAGCGTCCTCTGCAATATCAATAGCCAAATTAATATCCTCGTCTGTAAGAGCGGCGTTAATGAAATGGTTGTGGTGAGAAGCGAGGAAAAGACCTCTTGAAACGCACTCTGCAATCCATTCCTGATGAAGCATAAGGCTGTCATCATTAGCTATTCTCAAGTAGAACAGTGCCGGCTCACCTGAAACAACAAGGTCAAAGCCATGCTCCTTACCTGCTGCCTTAAAGCCTTCTGTAAGCTTAATTCCCTTTTCTCTGAACATTGTGGGAATATCAAGTCTTTTCATCTTAGGAATACAAGCAAGGCAGGCGGCAAACGGCTCTGCACTCATCCAATAGGAGCCTGTATATACAACAGAAGAAGCAGTTGATTTCATATGCTCCTGACCGCATACGGCAGACATATTGTAGCCGTTTGCAAGAGCCTTACAGAAGCAGATAAGGTCTGCTTTAATTCCGTAGTAATGGTCGGAGCCTGCAATATCAAGACGGAAGCCTGTACGAACATCGTCGAAAATAAGAACCATTCCGTGATCGTCGCAGAACTTACGAACCTTTGCCCACTGCTCAGGAGTTGCGCACTCGTTATCCTTAAAGTTACCGTGGTCATACGGCTGAGCAATAAGACCTGCAACATCTCCGCCGCAGGCGTCATAAGCCTCCTGCATAGCGTCAAGGTCAAACCAAGGAACAACAATGTTGTTTTCAACCTCTTCGGGAAGAATACCGGGATAGTCAGCCTTTTGAGCCCACTGGAAATCGCCGTGATAATATCCCTTAAAGAACATCATCTTCTTTTTACCCGTATGAGCTCTTGCACACATTACGCTGAAGGTTGTGGCATCGGAGCCGTTTTTCATAAAGAATGCCCAATCTGCCGATGCAACGGTATCCTTAAGAAGCTCTGCACACTCTACCATTTTGTAGGAGGGAGAGGTTGTGCAGTTGCCGATTTTTAACTGCTCCATGGCGGCTGCGTCAACATCGTCGTCACAATAGCCGAGAACATTGGGACCGTAAGCGCACATAAGGTCGAGATACTTATTGCCGTCAACATCCCAAAAATATGTACCCTTAGCCTTTTGTGACATAAGAGGCCATTTTGTTATAGGAAGGAAAAGACCTTCTGACGGGCCAAGGTGACCGTATACGCCTGACGGAATTGCGTCTAACGCTCTTGAAAACCACTCGGCGCTTTTTTCGTGCTTGTATTCAGGATATTTACTCATTTACTTTTCCTCCTTAACCAAGATATACAGCAACTCTGTCGAGAATTCTGTTCATATTATCTACCATAGAAATCATACCCGCCATATAGATATTGCCGGCGCAAAGCTCTGCCATAGTTGAAGCAGTACCTGTAAACAAGCCGTATGCAAGATCAATGGTGTTGAATTCCATAATAGCTCTCGGCTTATCGGGCTTTTCTTTAATGGTTTCAAAGTGGTGGTCGCGGACTCTGATTGTTGCATAGCAAACATCGGTAATGCCCATTTGAACATCGCCGTCAACAGTATAAAGAGCAGACTGCTTTGAGATAGAGTCGTTATTTGCCAGCGCTGAAATTGCGCCTGCGATTGTGTAGAAGGTTAAAAGAGTGGATTCCTCAAAGAAATCTCTGTTTTTTAAGTCCTCTTCATTTGGCATAAGCAGCTTTGTAAGTCTGTCTGTAAGCTTGGTAAAAGGTCCCATCAGGAATGAAAGAACCTGAGGTATGTTTTTAACAGGCATACCCGGCTTACTGTTGTCGATAAGCGCATTGAATTTTTCGGGGCTTGCAAAATTCATTTTGCAGGTACAGCCGTAGCTTCCCTCGCTCATTTTGCATCCGCTTGAAGAAAAGTTCAAGGTGCAGCATGGTCCTCCGCTGACATCAAAGCACAGCGAAACCGGCTTTTTAAGCTGACTGCAGATTTTCTTTGCTTCTTCGTCTATTTCGCAAAGTTTTTCGAGAGTAGCAAGTACACCGTACATATTAACATACGCCATTGCTTTTGCTTCTTTCAAAATAATTCCTCCTTAGTTGCTCAGCAATAACAGCTGAAGCTATTAAAATATACAAGTGTATTATAGCATATTAAAAATAGCATAGCAATATTTAATACAAAATTAATAATTTACAATTCTGTAATTTTGTAATATATGTTACACTTATACAAAAAAACGCAGGGCAATTTCCTATAATCGAAATAACTCTGCGTTATATTTGTTATTTTGCAAGAAATCCTATCTTTTTCATTGCTTTATCAAGGGTACGCTGAGATATAATCTGCGCTCTTTCCGCACCCTGAGTCCACTTTTCCTGAAGATAAGCCTTGTCGTTAATAAGCTCCTTAAACTTTTTCTGCACCGGCTCAAGCTCGGCAACAACTGCCTCGCCTACTTCTTTTTTGAAATCTCCGTAGCCTCTGCCTGCAAACTCGCTTTCAATAGAGTCAAAGCTCTTTCCCGTAACGGCGGAGTAAATAGTCATAAGGTTATTAATTCCGTCCTTACCCTCGCCGTAGTGAACAGACATTTCACTGTCTGTAACCGCGCTTTTAAACTTTTTCATAATTACGCTTGGCTCATCGGTAAGCAATACAGAGCCTTTCGGGTTAGGGTCTGATTTGCTCATTTTTCGTGTTGGGTCCTGAAGCGACATAATTCTTGCACCTGCCTTTGTTATGTATGGCTCCGGAACGGTAAACACATTGCCGTAAATTCCGTTAAAGCGCTCCGCAATATCTCTTGTAATTTCCAGGTGCTGCTTTTGGTCGGCACCTACAGGAACAACATCTGCCTGATAAAGCAGAATATCTGCCGCCATAAGACACGGATAAGTAAACAGACCTGCGTTAACATTATCGGCGTGCTGCTGTGACTTATCCTTAAATTGAGTCATTCTGTTTAGCTCGCCGAACTGAGTGTAGCAGTTAAGAAGCCAGCCAAGCTGGGAATGCTGAGGCACATGTGACTGAATAAACAGTATGCCCTCATCGGGGTCAAGACCGATTGCAATAAGCTGTGCAAAAAGTTCTATAGTCTGCTTTCTTAAGCTTTGAGGGTCCTGACGGACGGTTATGGAATGAAGGTCGGCAACGCCGTAAACCGTGTCAAATTCCTGCTGAAAAGTCGGCCAATTTTTCATAGCGCCTAAATAGTTGCCCAAGGTGGGTACTGATGTTGGCTGAATAAGTGACAGGCTTCTTTTTTTTCTTTCTTTTTTAATTTCCTCTGCCATAGTTTTATCTCCGTTAGTTTGTAATTATTTGTATTCTCCGGCAACCTCGCCCAACGCCTTTATGCCTTTAACAATAGCCTCGTCGGAGGGGGTTGAAAAATTAAGTCTTATGTACTGAGTGGAGTCGGTATCATTCATAAGAAAAGCATTACCGGGCACAACTGCCACCTTTTTATCAACTGCTTTTTTTACAAATTCAAGCATATCCACACTATCGGGAAGCCTGCACCAAATAAACAGACCGCCCTGAGGCTTTACATATTCCACAAAATCTCCAAGCTCGCGGTCAATACACTCGCACATTAGATTAAGCTTTTTTCTGTAAATATTTTGAATTTTGGAAATATGAGCCTCAACATCATATTTTTTAAACCACTCGTCAACAATCATCTGATTAAGGCACGGGGTATGCACATCTGCCGCCTGCTTGCCTACTGTCATTTTTGCAAGCACCTCCTTAGGCGCAATACAGTAAGCCACGCGCAAGCCGGGTGAAAGAATTTTTGAGAAGGAGCCTGCATAGATTACAATGCCGTCATTGTCCATTGATTTTATTGTAGGAATTTTGTCACCCTCTACTCTTAAATCTCCGTAGGGATTATCCTCTAAAATCATTACACCGTACTGCTTCGCAAGGGCATAGAGTCTTTTCCTTTTTTCAAAGGACATAGTCGCACCCGACGGATTTTGGAAATTAGGGATTGTATAAATAAATTTTGCGTTATCCGTTTCCTTAAGTGCCTTTTCAAGTGCGTCGATATTCATACCATCTGCCTCAACGGGAATTCCCTTAAGCTTACAGCCGTAGGAACGGAAGCAATTCAGCGAGCCTATAAAGGACGGCTCCTCGCAAATTACGGTATCACCCTCATTGCACAGCACCTTTGTGGTTAAATCCATAACCTGCGTTGCGCCCGAAACGATTATTAAATCGTCAAACTCTCTACCGATGTCTTCTCTTTGCTTCATCCATTTTGAAACGGTATTTCTTAAGGGAGTGTATCCCTCCGACACACCGTACTGCAAAGCGTCAATAGGTCTTGTGTCGAGAATATCGGCGGCTATTGACTGCACCTCCTCAACCGGAAAGGCGTCGGGAGCAGGATTGCCTGCCGCAAGAGGTATTATTGACGGGTCAGCGGTAGCCTTTAAAATCTCTCTTATGGCACTTGGCTGAAGAGATGAAATTCTGTTTGAAAATTCATAGTTCATTTTTGCACCTGATTTCAAATATATTTCATTAAATAATTCCGTCTTTTTTAAGGAAATTAATTAATCTTTCGGTATTTTTGCCATCGTAAAACTGAACAATTTTACGGTATTTTTCAATATATTCCTCTTTTTGCGGATTATCGTAATTAGCCTTTATTGCTTCACGAAGTCCGTCGGTATTATAAAAACAGTCTCCGTAAACATTATCCTCGTTAAGCATAAGTTTGGTGGTAGGACCGTACATAGATATGCACTCGTCCTTTTCCTCCCAATAGAAAATTACTCTGCTTCCGCGGTAAAATGCATCGTAGGCAATAGAGGAATAATCGGTTATCAGCACCCTTGCCTGCCTCAGCAGTAAATCGTATTTTGCATCGGTTACAATAGTATCGGTTACAGCCTTTGGCAAATTTTTAAGCTCGTTAATAATAAGCGGGTGAGGTAAAATTACAACCTTATCCTTAAGCTCGTCGGGCACGCTGTCGAAAATTTTCATAATCATTTTGAAATAGCTTGTTTCAAGAAAATTATCACGGGCAGTATTAATCTCCCAAGGGCGCCAGGTGGGCATAATTATAATTTTATCTGCGTCGGGATTAAGAATATTTTTATCAAACTTAGGCAATCCCGAAATATACAAATCCTCATAATCGTGTCTGCCAAGCTCAACAAAATGGTCTGCCTCAGCCTGCGAGGAAACAACAACTCTATACTTACCCTTAAGATTCTGACGCTTAAACATTTTTCTTGCCTCGGAATCAAGAGATACCATATACATTACGCCGTGCTGAAGAAAGACATAGTTCTTTCTCTTATCGGCTATTTTCATAAGTGCAAGCTTATTAAAGGTTTTAAGGTCTATTGAATGAACAAGAGTTTCTGTTCCGATAAAGGTTTTAGCCTTAAAGAAATACAGATAATGCTTAAAGGAATTCTTTATTAATACATTCTTTCTGTATTTTTCGGGAACATCGCCTGCGGCTTCCTTTGTGATTATAAAATAAGAATATCTGTAGCCGGAGTCAATAAGCTTTTCAAATAAAACGCTGGCACTTTCCTCAAATTTTGAGGAATTCTTTTCAAATAAGAGCACAAGAGAGCGCGCTTTCTTACCGTACCAAAGCTTTGAAAGCGCAAAGGCTATAGCCTGAGCTATTCGCTTTGACAGCTTATCGGAAACATTATAGGAGCGAACATAAACATTTAGCCGGTTGCCCCTTGACTGCCTGAAAACAGCGACGGAATTAGTTTCCTTTTCTATGGTAATAGGTCCGCGTAGTCCCAAAAACATTCCAAAAACAGCGCCGTAAACAATGTGGCATTTTACCAAGGCACCGAGAGGATTGTTGTAATTAAGCGCTACCATATTGGTTGCCGGCATATTTATAACATCGTCAATCGAAAGGGAGAAACGGTATATTCCGAAATATGCTTTTCCGCCCTTTAGCTTAACGCAGGCAAAGGAGGGCTTATATTCCCTATCGCCAACCGTAACATAAGCATCTTTAATATTCAGCTTTACGGGGGCGGAAAGCTTAAACAGACTGAGGCAAATCATTTTTTTACCGTGTTTCATATAGAGCGGCAAAATATTTTTCATAACGCTTGCCTTGCGGTAGCTCTCATCTGCAAGTCCGTCCTCATTATTTTCATTGAAAAGCTTATCCTCTAAAGCGGATAAATCAAGCTCCGTAAAGCCGTTATCTTTTTCAAATCTTCTTACTGCGTTAACGGTCTTTTCGGTTTTGACCGAGTATGCAAGGAAGCTGCCGTGAAGAACATACTGCTTATCTTCGCAAAGCCTTGCAAGCATACCTGCAATATATATGTTTTGGCAGGAAAAATCTACAATCTTATCAGGCTTTACAGAATAAAAAATTCTGTTTACCTCTCGCTCAAAAAAGCCGTTCATATTTGAAATTGCATTCGGGCGTTTGAACAGCTTCGCCGCCACCGCTTTTAAAAGCTCCGGTACAGTAAACTGAAAAGCCGTAACCGTGCCAAGTGCGGAAATACCGTCATCAAGAGAAAGGATAAATTCTTTTTTTTCTTTATTAAGATTTCTTCTGTAGGCAATAACATAATTATAATCGGGATTATCGCTGATATATTGCTTAATTCCGTTAAAATATGACGGCGACATGGTGCCCACATAAATCAGGCAGAGCTTTTTGCTTTTTTCATTTTGCTCAAGTTTAAAGAAATCGGACTTACCCGTTACCATCAGCTCAAAGAGCTTTTCGCAGCTATCCGCCCAGCCATTAGGACAATACTGCTCGACAAAGCTTTTGGGAATATCGGCAGGCTTATTAAGCTCTGCAATCACTCCGTCGGTATCCTCTACTATAGGAAACGGAAGGCTCTCAAAGGGAATATAAACTCCTCTGGAGTTCAAATATTTTTCTTTATCATATGCATAAAGGATTATCTTTTTACCTGTTACGGCAAAATCGAAGAACACGCTGGAGTAATCGGTAATCAAGCCATCACAAGCATTAAGAATTTCGTAGGTATCGTAATCGGAGGAAAAATAATCAATATGCTTATACCTGCTGCAGTCAATATCCTTTGCAAGCAAGAAATGAAGATTAACGAGCAATACAGTATCATCATCAAGCTTTTTATCAAGCTTTTTGAGAATATCAACCGTACATTCAAGCTGATGCTTTGTATCGGCGGTTCTGCCCGTGCCGCGCCAGGTAGGCATATAGGCAACAAGCCTTTTTCCCTCGTAGCCCAGCTTATTCTT
>CALYNN010000064.1 GCA_945221685.1 uncultured Clostridia bacterium
AAATGCTTATTATTCTGCCCCTACTGAATTATTGAGCTTGTGCCTGCAAACTCCACATACAGAGTTCAGTGCTCATCTCTTGCAAAGGGCAAGGATGTAAGAACCGCCTGCTCGGCAGGCTGCATTAGCTGCGGCATTTGCGAAAAGAATTGCCCATCGGGTGCAATAACAGTTGAAAATAATATTGCAAAAATTGATTATGACAAGTGCACCGAATGCGGCATTTGTGCAGAAAAATGTCCGAGAAAAATTATCAATATGTATTAATAACCGCCAAAACGCATATACTTTGATAAATAGATAACAAAAATGCTTGTTAAAATATTGACAATGGCGCGAGTTTGATATATTATCTATCTGTAAGAAAAAATTTCATAATTCAGAGAGGAAGATTATTATGACAAAGATGAAAAAACTTCTTGCTGTCGGTCTTGCTTCGGTGCTTGCAGTATCCTTTGCGGCATGCAGCAACGGCGGAAGCTCCAACGGCGGTGACGCCGCTACCGTAAAAACCGGTCTCGGTATTGTCAGCGAAATTCAGGAGGTAACAGATACAACTCTTACTATTGATTCTGTTGCCGCTGCAGTTACAGTTGACGCCGACGGTAAAATCGTTGATGTTAAAATCGACGAGGCTCAGACAAAGCCTGACCTTGCACAGGACGCAGGCAATGTTACAGACCTTAGAACCAAGCTTGAAAAGGGCGCTGACTACAATATGAAGGGCGTTTCTCCAATCCAGAAGGAATGGTTCGAGCAGGCTGCCGCTTTTGAGACCTGGGCAAAGGGTAAGACCATTGACGAGGTTAAGGCAGGCATTGGTGATGACGGTTATCCCACAGACGCTGACCTTAAGGCAGGCTGCACAATTCACGCTTCGGGCTTTGTTGCCGCAGTAGAAAAGGCAGTTGCAGGTGCACAGGACCTTGGCGCAACAGCAGCAGACACTCTTAAGCTTTCTGTTTCAACAGAAAAGTATTATGAGAGCAACGAAACAAACCTTCAGTACGATTCAAACTATGCAGTTGTAACTCTTGACGCTGACGGCAAGGTAACCTCTTGCCTTATCGACGCATCACAGGCTAAATGCTCAATTGAAAACGGCAAGTTTACAGTTGCAGCAGGCTCCTATGAGTCAAAGAAAGAGCTTAAGGAAAACTACAATATGAAGGGCGCTTCTCCAATCCAGAAGGAATGGTACGAGCAGGCCGCCGCTTTTGAGACCTGGGCAAAGGGCAAGACTGCCGATGAAATCAAGGCAGGTGCCGACGAAACAGGCGCAGTTACAGACGCTGACCTTAAGGCAGGCTGCACAATCAATGTAAGCGGTATCGTTGCAAACACTGCAAAGGCTGCAACAGTTTAAAATCAAATTTAATCACATCTTAAGGGAGAGCCTTTGGCCCTCCCTTTTTTTCGGAAAAATAATCCATTATTACACAACAATATTTATATTATATATTTTAAATATTGAAACGCGGTTTAATATCTGCTATAATTCTTTATATGAAAAAAATTATTTGCGCAGCTCTTGCTGTTTTAATTGCCTTCAGCTGCTGCTCCTGCGGCGGTGGACTAATAAATAAAAAAGAAAGATATTCGGCAAGCTTTCTCGATTTGTTCGACACGGCATCAACCGTTATTGCCTACGACGAAAGTCAAAAAGCCTTTGACGCTCACTACAATCAGTTTTACGAAATGCTGAAGGAGTATGACCGCCTTTACGATATTTACAAGGCGTACGACGGCGTAGTTAATCTTTACACTCTTAACCGAGAGGCTAAAAACGGACCCGTTAAGGTTGACGAAAAAATTATTGATTTGCTTGAATACGGTAAAGAGGTTTACGAGCAGAGCCAAGGCAAAACAAACATTTGCTTTGGAGCCGTTTTATCACTTTGGCATACCTGCCGCGAAAACGCAGAGGATAATCCCCAAGACGCCTCCATTCCGGAAATGAACGCACTTAAGGAGGCGGCGAAGCACACAGATATTAACGACCTTGTTATTGACCGCAAAAACAGCACTGTTTATTTTGCAGACGAGCTTCTTCAGCTTGATGTGGGAGCAATTGCAAAGGGCTATGCGGTGGCAAGGGTGACTAAGTGGGCGCAGGAAAATCTTTGGACCTCTGCGGCAATCAGCATAGGCGGTAATGTATCCGTATTCGGCTACAAAAACGACGACGGCAAAACACTATGGAGCATCGGAATAGAAAATCCCGACCTTACCTCCGAGGATTATCTTGCCACGGTGAAGATAACAGGACTCTCGGTTGTAACAAGCGGCGATTACCAGCGTTACTTTACTGTTGACGGCAAAAAATACTGCCACATTATCAATCCCGAAACGCTTATGCCTGCCGAATATGTCAGCGCAGTTTCGGTAATATGCAGTGATTCGGCGCAGGGTGACGCACTTTCCACCACGCTTTTTAATATGAGCATTGAGGACGGCACCGCCCTTGTTGAGAGTACAGACGGTGTGGAGGCCGTTTGGACAGATAAAAGCGGTAATCAGACCTACAGCACCGGCTTTAAAAGCTATATAAGCCAACAAAATTAACATAATGATTATTTTTCTTTAAGGAGAACGAATATGAAAAAGGCACATTTTAATCCAAAATCGGTTACATGGTTAATTTCACTTGCAGTAATGATTATTATTTCGGCAGGCGTTATTTTCGGCACGCAGGCAATAGATAGCCTTGCAAACAAAAAATACAACGAGCCGGTAGAGATAAGTTTTACCGTTGAATCAACAAAGCCTGTTGATATTTCGGCAATGAATGCCGACGAATACAATGTTATAAGCGCTCAGGAGGCTTACGATGCCGACGGCAAATTAGTTGCCTACATTATTGAAAATTCAACAATCGGCTACAACACATCAAGCCCCATAAAAATGACATCAATTATTTCTGCCGACGGAACGCTTGTTTGCGGTGTTGATATTCTTGACCAAAAGGAAACGGAGTATTTGGGCGTTAGAATAGCAACAGACGAATTTAAGGGTCAGTTTAACGGCAGGTATCTGCCTGTTGTTGCTTCAACAGACACTGCCAAGGGTTCAAAGATTGATGTTCTTGCAAATTCAACAATTTCCTCAAAGGCAGTAATTGACGGCGTAAACAACGCACAGGCTTTCGTTGCGGCTAATTTTGAATCGGCAAAGGTTAATGCCGAATAATGAAAAAGGCAGATTTTATTGTAATTGCCGTTGTTGCTTTAGTTGCAGGAATAATATTGTTTTTTCTTTACAGTACGGACAATACGGGAAATTATGTTCAGGTTGAAATAGACGGAGAGGTTGTTGACACGGTTTCGTTAGGCGAGGATTTTGAAAAGGAATACAAAACCGAAAACGGCGGAACAAACACCCTTGTTATTAAAGACGGCAAGGCAGTTATGACCCAGGCTGACTGCCCCGACGGAATTTGCAAAAATCACAAGCCTATAAGCCGTTCGGGCGAATCAATAATCTGCCTTCCCCACAAGCTTGTTGTCAGCGTAGTTGACAGCAGTAACGATGCAGAAATCGACGCTGTTGCCTAATTTCTTCTTTTGCAAAAGTATTAGTATTTTCAGGGATAAATATGAAAAGAGATAAAATAAAAAGCATAGCACTGTTCGGTATGATGGTGGCGCTGGCTTTTACCTTCAGCTATCTTGAAAGCCTTATTCCCTTTGATTTTGCGATTCCCGGAGTTAAGCTGGGACTTGCAAATTTAGTTGTGGTTGTGGCACTATACACAATGAAGCCCGGCGAAGCCCTGTGCATAGTAATAATACGAATTTTTTTGGCAGGACTTACCTTCGGCAATGCTTACAGCCTTGCATACAGCCTTTGCGGCGGACTGCTGAGCTACGCGGTAATGCTTTTGTTTAAAAAAACAAAGCTATCCATTATCGGCGTAAGTATGCTGGGCGGAATTTTTCACAACATAGGTCAAATAATCGTTGCCGCAATAGTTTTAGGTACGGCGCGAATTGCCTACTATCTTCCCGTACTCTTGGTGTCGGGAGTTGCCACGGGACTTGCTATCGGCATAGTGTCAAAGCTTATAACCGACAGAGTCAAAATCATAAAAAACAATAGCAAGGATTAACGGACTGCCGCTTCTCATAAGAGTTGCGCAGTCCTTTTATTTGCTTTTTTGCCTATATGCATTATTGACGAAATATAATTATTGTGGTATATTGAAATTGAGGTATTTTACCTGTTTTTTTCTTTAAAACTCAGGAGGGAATTTTATGAAAAATAAGATAAAAAGGATTTCGGCGTTTCTGCTTGCGGCAATAATGGTGCTTTCTGCTGCTCCTGCCTTTGCCGCAGAGCCGGGAATAACGCTTTCCATCGACAAAAAAAGCGACTTTTTTGCAGGTGTTACCTATGAGGTAACTGCAACTGCCGCCGGCGTTACCAAGCAACAGCTTGTTGAGTCTGTTCAAAGCGCTTTCACTTGGTCAAGCGACGGCTTTGCCGTAAACAGCTCTAACAACTATTCCTACACCTTGGAATCTGACGGAACCTACACCGCCACCGAAAGTGCAAAGTTTACTTTGCCGGAGCAGGCAGGCGAAGTCTATACTCTTACCGTAAGTTATTCCGATGTCTTTTCTACGGCAAAAAGCATTACAACGCTTCAGCCTATTACATCAATTTCCGTCAGCTCGCCTAATGATGTAAAAACCGCCTTTTATGACGAAGGCACAAGCATTCTTTACATAGATAATGAAACCGAGGCGGCTTTTACGGCAGAGGTTGCTCCCGCCAAAAATGACGACGCTATATTTATTTCATCTACTGCTCCTAAGGGTGTATCATCATCACCCACAACCGATAACGGCTTTTCGATTTCGGTAGGAAAGGAGTGCACAAGTGATTTTGAGCTTGCCGTTACTCCCCAAAGCGGATACAAATTTCAAAAATTAATAAGCGTTGTTAACTCAATAAAAGCTACCTCCTTTACATTAAGAAACAACGGAGTTGATATTCCCGGAACAACCTCCTTCTCCGAAGGAAGTGGCTCCGCCGCCACCGGCAGTGTAAAGATTATGCAGGACGAAAGCTATGTAATAACCCCATATGCAAAAAAAGGTAACGACGAATATGTTTTCACACTGAAAAACAAATTAACAGGCGAGGAAATCAATCAGTTTTATACAGTTGACGAAAAGTTCAACTGCACCTTAAATATTCACAATCCCGGCACATATTTGCTTGAATGTAATGCAGTATCAAAGGGAAGCACCAAAAAAAGCGATCTTGCAAAGGGCGAAAGCATTTTGCCCAGAGATTTAAAATCAATGCTTACCATTAATGTGCTGGAGGCAAACCCCATAACCGAGCTTAATTTTTATGAGCTTAAGGACTCTCAGCTTACTGACAACAGGCTGGACTCAATTACTCTTTATACAGACACAACTCAAAGCACATACGATTTATCTCAAAATCTTTCAATCGCTCCCGAGGGATATACAAATTCGGTTAAATATGTATCCGACGATACAACAATAGCCACGGTCAGCGACGCCGGAGTTGTTACCGCTAAAAAAAGCGGACAAACTAAAATATTTGCCATAAGCGATAAAAACGATTCTGTCTTTGCAGTATGCAATGTTAATGTTGTAGTGGGCATAAGGTCTATAACAAACATAAACGCTCCTTACAGTACTCTGCCTGCAGGTCACAGCGAACAGCTTACCGTTACCGCCACCCCTGCTGAATTTGACGAGACTATCGGCTGGACCTCTGCAATTCCCGAAGCCTTAAGCGTTGACATCAACGGTATTGCAACTGCAAACGAGGATTATGACTTTAACGGCAATGATTCGGTTATCGTTCCCGTAACGGCAACCTCGCAGTTTGGCAAAACCTATACAAAGTATATAACTGTTGTTCCTGCAATACGCGCAGAAAGGATAGACATTTCCCTAACAAACACTGACGGAGAGGCATTAACTGCCGATGAAAGCGGCTCATACACCGCCTTTACATCTCAGCAGTTTACCCTTTCGGCTTCTGCGGCAGACAGAAACGGAGCTCCGTCAAACGACAGGCTGATATGGTATGTCAGCATTGACGGCAGTGCCGCACAGGAGCTTGAAAATGCAGACACTAATATTTTAAAATATACTGCAAACGCCGACGGAAGCTACAAAATAACCGTTGCTACTGCAGCATCGGTTGTGTTCAGCTGCTTTGCAATCAGAAGCGGTGAGGGAATCACTGCCGATACAGTATCAAGTGAGGCAGAAGTCCGCGCAGTTGCAAGGGCAACTAAAATATCCATTGTTAACCCGTCAACAGGCGCTTCATATACATCGGCAACGCTTCCCACAGGGGAAAGCACGGTAATTGAGGTTAACCTCTCTCCATTCGAGGCAAACACCTCTGACCCTGTAAGCTTTACCTCAAGCAACGAAGATATTGCCACCGTTGAGCAAACTGCGCCGTCAACCGCAAGAATTGACGCAATTAAGGCAGGCACGGCAAACATTGTTGTTAAAAGTGCCAGCGGCAGTGTTTCCGCAACCTTTAAGGTAACAGTTTCAAACAACCTTGCATTTGCCGAAATTTCGGGATTAGAGGGCAGTTATACCTATACAGGCGCGCAGATTAGACCCGATATTCAGCTTATTTACGGCTCAACCACCCTTTCAGCCGCATACTACAGTGTTAAGTACACAAGCAATGTTAATGTGGGCGAGGCTGTTATAACCATAACCGGCAAGGGCGATTTTGCAAATTCCAAAAAGACTGCAGTATTCACTATTGAGCCGAAGGCCTTCAGCGACGATATTATTACTGCAACGGTGGGAAAAAGCGAATATGTGCTTACCACCTCCGTCCGCGAAGCAAACGCCGCCTTTACAGTTAGGGATACCGAAAGAAATGTTGCTCTGAAAAAGGATACGGATTATACAATTTCATATATCAACAATACTGCCGCAGGCAAGGGTACGGCTGTTATTACAGGTATCGGCAACTATTCAGGCAGTATAAAAAGAGAATTCGTTATTAAGGACCAGGCCTCCTACTTTACGGTTAGCTCAATAAGCAATCAGGTATATAACGGAAATGCAAAAACCCCAACTCCTGCCGTATATTACAACGGCAGAAGGCTTACTGCAAATACCGACTACACTCTTAGCTACTCAAACAATATAGCCGTTGGCACCGCAAGGCTTGTTGTTACGGGCAAGGGTACATATTTTACAGGCAGTAAGACGGTAGAATTTAACATTGTGCCTGCGGCGGTTTCAGGCTTTAAGTCATCATCTCAAAGCTACAATTCTATAAGCCTTAAGTGGACGCAGATGAAAAATGCCACAGGCTACCAAATTTATGATGCCGTAACAAACAAGCACATAAAAACGATAACCGCAAATTCAACCGTAGCATATACAAAGGGCTCACTTTCCCCTGTTAAAAACTATAGGTTTAAAATAAGAGCCTACACCACGGTAAAGGGCAAAAATTATTACGGTCCGTTTTCAACGGTAGTCTCGGTATATACAAGACCAAAGGGAACAAGCATTTCAAGCCTTACTGCAAAATCAAAGGGCTTCACTGTAAAGTGGAAAAAGCAGGCGTCCCAGACAACAGGCTATGAAATTCAGTACAGCACATCGAGTAAATTCAGCGGTGCAAAGACAGTAACAGTAGGCAAGAACAGCACCACATCAAAAGCAATTTCAAAGCTTAAGGGCAAGAAAAAGTATTATGTTCGCATTCGCACCTACAAAACAATTAAGATTAACGGCAAATCGGCAAAGCTTTACTCAAGCTGGTCCTCTGCTAAGGCTGTAACAACAAAGAAGTAGCAGGCAGAGAGCGCATTGCAATAAAACATAATATTACAGAAAAACGGCTTGGATTAGATTAATCCAAGCCGTTTACCTTTTGCGTTATTTTATTATTTATTTTTTTCGGTTTGATATTTTAATGCCGCTGTTACAAAGCCGCGGAAAAGCGGATGAGGCTTATTTGGTCTTGATTTGAATTCAGGGTGAAACTGACCTGCAACGAACCACGGATGCGACGGAATTTCTACCATTTCAACAATATGATTATCCGGCGAGGTGCCTGCAAAAATCATTCCGCCCGAAAGCAAATCTGCGCGGTAATCGTTGTTTACCTCGTATCTGTGGCGGTGTCTTTCGTAAATCATTGAAGCACCGTAAAGCTCAAACGCCTTTGATTCCGGATTAAGTG
>CALYNN010000065.1 GCA_945221685.1 uncultured Clostridia bacterium
AATAGTATCAAACCAACCTTGCAATAATCTTACTTTAATCTTAAGATTTCGTAAGTTTTGAAAATATGTTTGTTTACAAAGAAAATTGTTTGTTGACAAAATTACAAATTGACAGTATAATATAAATGAACAAGGAGCTATCCGATAGACGGTTAGCCCACAAAAGTAAGAAAAGTAATCGTCCTACTGTTTGCAGACGTGAGGGCGGTTACTTCTTTTTTATGCTAAATTCTAATATTAGAAAAATCAATGTAATAATTGATGTTATCACCAAGCAAAATGTAAATAAATCCTGCAAAGTAATATACATAGCATCACCCCCTAACATATAAATTAGAGGGCATTGCCCTCTTTATGTTAGAGGACTAACCGCCTACCGTTTATAGATAGCTCCAAGGGAACATATTTGTTCCGTTTTTTATTGTGCTATATTATATCAACTGTGTAAAGAAGAATTTTCTATTATATCATCAAGTTTCGCATTTAATTCTTCAACAGTTAAACCTTTTTCGCCATGTTCTCTATTGTATTCTATTTGATTTAATATATCTGATAATTCTTTTGATGTCATTATTTATACATCCCTTTATATCGTAATATATCCATCAATATGTGGAAGGCAGATGATTATGTTCAGGCCTTCCTTTGTATTTTCTGCAGTAATTGTTCCGTGGTGCTTTTCAATAATCGCTTTTGTTATTGCAAGACCGATTCCGGCACTGTTTGGATTTGCGTTATCCGTTCTGTGAAATCTGCCAAACAGCTTTGGCAAGTCCTCGTTAGATACTCCACCACCATTATCCGATATGCTAATATTAGTTGACTTTTCACTATCGTCAATAGTTATTTCAATTTTGCCGTTATCATCTGTATGCTCGCTTGCATTTTTAACGATGTTTGCAATGGCCTCATACATCCAAGCCTTATCCATACGAACATTGCTATCGCCAACAACTGTATATGTCTTGCTTGGGAACATAGGCTTGAACTCGTCAACAATCTCATTTGATAGCTCAGCCATACTCTCAAGTTGAAAATCCATAGTATAGCTATCGTCTTTAATCTTTTCAAGGCGCAATAGCTTATATATTAAATTCTCCATTTTCTCAATTAGGATTAGCTCTTTCTCGGTATGCTCGCTTGGGTTTGTTTCGTTATCCATTTCAACATAGAGCCTCATACCTGCAAGAGGAGTTTTAAGCTGGTGGGAAACATCGGCTATAAAATCGGTTATCTTTTTTGACTCTGCGGCGGTGTTGCTTTTTTCAAGCTCTAATCTGTTTTCCAAATCGCACACCGCGTTTTGCAGAGGAGCAAAGGAATTATCCGAGGTGCTGAATTCCACGGGAGCACCGTTTTCAAGATATTTATCTATACTTTTGGCAAGCCTTAAAATATCTCTTTTTCTCTTTATCCAAAGGAAAAGGCTTACTGCCGCGGCGGCAAGGCACACAGCGGCAACGGCAAGAAATATTATTTCACGCAAGGTCATAGGCATCCTCCCATCTGTAGCCAACACCGATTAAGCCCATTCGCCCGGATAAGCACTAATCACTTTTTTATTTTACATAAACCTTAACAGCCTTGCTCCAAGAGTGGTAAACTCGTTTGTTGTTCTTTACCTTGTACGGTCGAACCCTAACATAGTAATATCTCTTAGATTTTGCTGTTTTAATTTTAGCGGAGGCATTGCTTCTGCCTTTAACATAAATTGATTTGTAGTCCCTTGAAAAATTGCTTGTGGTTGACCACATAACTTGGTATCCGCTGCAATCATAATACGCCTTGTTCCACTTTGCATTTATTCGCTTCTTGCTATTTGACTTAACGCTGCTGAGCGTTACCATATTATGCTTTGTTTTACCGGTTATTTCCTTACTGTATCTGCAAAGTAGGCTTCTATCGCCGAATTTATGATAAGCTCTGATTTTAAACTTATATGATGTGTTATTCTTTAAGCCCGAAACCTTAAGTGTATTGGTGTTTTTATCAACATATTTGTAGGATTCATATTTCTTTGTCTTAGGATTATACTTATAAATTCTATAACCTGTTGCACCCTTTTGCTTGCTCCAGGAAAGATAAATAGCACTGTTGTTGCTACCTGTTACCTTAAAGTTAGATACAGCAGGAGGATTAGCCTCGCTTTTAGGCATTGCTTCAACCTTATATCCTAACTTTTTATAGTACTTATATGCATCGCTATCCTTAATGCAACGAAAGACAGCATTAAATTTAGAATCGCAGGATAGCGGTAAATAACCGGATTTAATATTCACCTTTTCGCTGTAAACATTTATCCTTTTAAGATTGGGGCATTCATAAATTGATAAGCTTGTTTGACATAAAGCTCCGGGTAATATATTTATTTCTTTAAAATTATTTGAATATGAATTTTCAAAATAATTCACATTACTTGGTAAAGTTATAGATTCCCAAGGGCAGCCTTCTATCACAAATTCCTCTAATGATTCAGGAAGCTCAAACTTCTCAAGATTATCGCAGTAAGAAAAAGCATTAATAATTTTTTTCGTGTTCTTTCCAATCTTAACCTTTTTAAGATTATCATTGCCTAAAAATCCACCCCAAAGCTCATTTTCAGCATCTCCGAAAATATACTGAACAGAATCAGCAAATACAACCTCTTCCGGATAAATGCAATTAAAGCTATCAAATCCTACTGAAGTAATGCCTTCTGAAATAACAAGCTTTTTCACACGAGCAAGTACAGGATAATCATTTAATAAATTTTCACATTCACCATCGCTCATATACTTGTAAGGCATATCACCTTTACCGGTAATAGTCAGAGTATTTGTTTCAAGATCAACGCTCCAAGAAAAGCCGTCAATAACGCCGTGTGTCACAATATTTTCTGCATAAGCCGAAAACGAAAATGAAAATATTGAAGTGAACAATATACAAATAGATAATATAATCGAAAGTGATTTTTTCATATAAATCCACATATCCTTTCATGTTATAAATAGATTAATTTAAAATTCCTAACACCTTATTGTAGCCGAATAAGGCATATAATGTGTTTTAAGCCATCTCAAAATTTTACCTTAGTCAAATTTTTTAGGTAATACACATCGCACAGATTTCCAAACTTATCGTAATAAGCAAATTCATCCGTTTCAAATTCATCATCAGCATATACCACAAATAAATTTGACGATAAAACTAATACCAACAATATAAACACACAAAATAATTTTTTATTTTCTTCAAACTCTCTCTAATTAATTATTATTTTGTTGTATTTATAATTTTATAATATGCCGTCATTAACTAAAAGTCAAGTCAAAAACGGAGCAGGATTTTATAATCAAAGGTTAATTGTCCTTCCATCTGTATCCCACGCCGCGAACAGTAACAATATGCTCTGCTCCTATCTTCTCACGCAGTCGGCTTATATGAACGGAAAGGGTATTATCGTCGATAAAATTATTGTTATCGTCCCAAATATTATTGAGCAGCGTTGCGCGTGTAACGATTATTCCGCTGTTTCTTATAAGGGTAGAAATAATTTGAAATTCAATAGGAGTAACAAAAATATTTTCGCCGTTTCTTTTTACTGTCATATTTTCGGAATCAACGGTAATATCACTGCTTTTATACACCGTGCCGCCCTTGCGCCTTATCAGCGCTCTTACGCGTGAAAGCAGCTCAAGAAGCTTAAACGGCTTTGTAACATAATCATCGGCGCCGCTGTCAAGTCCGCGGACAATCTGTAGTTCGTCGTCGCAGGCAGTTAAAAACAAAACAGGAGTATTTATGCCCTTACTGCGTATATTTACGCAAAGGTCGAGACCGCTTCCGTCCGGCAGCATTACATCAAGAATGATAAGAGCAAATCTTTTAGAATATATTATTTTTTCTGCTTCGGTTAAAGAGGATGCCGCTGTTACGCAGTAGCCCTCCTTTTGCAGAATTTCGCAGAGTCCGTCTCTTAAGAACATATCGTCTTCCAATATAAAAATACTGTCGTTCACAAAATCGCCGCCCTTCGACCTTAATAATAGCACAACAAAAAAATCCTTTCAACACTATAAGGATATTCTTACGAAATCTTAAGAGTTGAAAGGAGAATAGCATATTTACCTTTATCCCTGCCGCGTTTCCCTTTTCTTTTCCCTAAAGGTTTTGCCGTAATATTTTTTCAGCAATCTTTGAGTCTGCCTTTCGCACAATCCTATTTTTTCGGAAAGCTCGGTAAGGGTAATATTTTCATCGTACAAAAATGCCTGCTCAATAAGCACAAAGCGGCGGTCACCTGTAAAGCCATCGACAATATCCTTAAAATCCTTTGGCAGAAGAAGCCGTGAAATATCGGTTAAAAGCTTAATTGCAAGGCCTGTAACGGCGGTGGCGTAATCAGGTCTTTTTTCTCGGTACTCCTCTAAAAGCATACGGGCAACCGCGGTGTTGAAATTTTCAAAATAGCAAAAGGTATTACTTAAAAACACCGAGGAAACGGCGTTGGCATTTTTTGTATCCTCCGCCTGAAGAGTCAGAAAAACATCTTCTATTCTTTCGCCGTTTTCGGTACATTGGCTATGGTAAAAATTAGGACCTGTTATAAAGAAATCGTTTTTCTTTAGTTGATATTTTTTTGTATCGGTAAAAAGGAGTCCCTGCCCTGCCGTTATAAAATGGAGCTCATAGCTGTTTGAGGCATGGGCGTGGCGGGGAATGGCTTCGTCGGTACTGCCGCCGCCGATATTTGTTATTTCAAACAAAACATTATTCCACAAAAATTCTATCATATTATCACCGAAAAATATTATAAAGCAAATACGACATTATTTCAAGTAATATGTCGTGTTTTGTGCAATACGATATGATACAATTTAGTTAAAGAAAATTATAAATTAAAGGTGAAAGCTATGAACAAGGCAATAAAAAAAGCGTTATGCGCAGTGTTGAGTTTATGCACGGTAATTTCCGTTTGCTCGCTTTCGGCATGCAGTAAAACGGAAATAAATGCTGATTTGGCAGAAAGTATATTTACAGATATATCAAAAATATCCTACAGCACAGACTACACCGAGCTTAATGCAAAAAAGCGAAACAGTACATCAAAATGGCGACAGGGTATGGTATCGGGCAACGGTATGCAGGGATATGTTGAAAGCGGCTCCCCCGACAGCGACACATTTATTTTTCAGAATATGCATTTCATTATGCCTAACCAAAATGTTCGCTACTGCCCCGAAACCTTTGACGAGCTTGAAACGGTTAAGCAAAGCATTGTTAAGGGTGAGGATATAGTTGACAACGCCAACTACGACGATGTTTACCGCTATCACCCCGGCGGTCAGCTCAGAATCGAAGCACAGGCAAAGGGTGTTAAGGATTACATAAGATACACCGACTACGAAACCTCGCAAACAGGTGTGCATTATACCGACAAAAACGGAGTGTGGAACAGAACCTCCTTTACCTCTATGGCAGACGGCGTGGTTATTACAAGGCTTGAAAAATCCGACAGCGGCGCAAAAATCGACGCAGTATTATCCTATGACGATTTATCGACAATGGCTAATTTCGGCAACAGCGACGAGGCTAATATGAAATACAAAAAGCCTGTTGACGAAAACGGAAGCTACCTTGCACTGATTGCACACTACCCCGACTATGAAAACAGCGAGCTTAAAAACGGCGGCTACGCAACACTCACATATGTTGTTACGGTAGGCGGAACAAAGGAAAAAATCACCCTTGATAAAAACACACAGGAGGAGCAGTTTTGCGGTGAGAACTGCGGAATCAAGATAACCGGTGCCGAACAGGTTTACCTTATTACAGTATCGGACAGGGATTATAATATAGGCAAATTTGCCGATTTTGAAAATCAGCAGGAATACGGTCTTATAGACTCTCTTGAAAAAAGGACAAGGGCAGTTGCGGCAAAATACAGTGAAAACGGCTTTGACTACGAGGCGGCTCTTAATAACCACCTCGAAATATATCAGCCTCAGTTTGACGCTGTTACGCTTAAGCTTGAGGACAGCCCCAAATCAAACGAAAGGCTTCTTAAGGAGCAAAAGGGCGACGACGAAATAAACAGTGCTCTTGCACAAAGAACATATTACGCAGGCAGATACGCATATATATGCTGCGCAGGCTATTCTACAAGCAGGCTATACGGAATGTGGACCGGCGAATTTGACACAGGCTGGGGAAGCAAATACACAATGGATGCAAATGTTAACCTGCAGACCTCATCAATGAACACGGGAAACATTGCTTCAGCGCCTATCGGCTACACATATTTTATTTTGCGTCAGCTTCCCGATTGGGAGGAAAACGCTTATGCAACCCACGGCTTTACAAACGCTATTCAGGCTCCGGTAAACACCGACGGCGACAAGGCGGTTATTACAGAAACCTGCTACCCCTACCCCTTTAGGTATTGGAACGCCGGCACCTCCTGGATGCTTCAGCCTCTTTACGAAACGCTTCAAACCTACGGAAACATAGATATTCCATTAAGTAATGAGTTTAATTTAGATGCAATAAAGGATATTCTTGATATGGACGCTGACAAGGTTAAGGCAGTTACCGACCGTGGCTACCTTAAGCTTGAGGAGGATATTCTTTTGCCGTTGCTTACAAAATCGGCAAACTACTGGGAGCAGCTTCTTTCACCCGAATACTACACCGCCGCTGACGGCTCTATTCACTACGAAGCAGGCAAAGCAGAGCTTAAGGACGGCGAAAGCTACTGTATTCTTCCCTCCTACTCTCCCGAAAACAATCCTTCAAACTATCCCAGTCCGTCGGACGCCAACTGCGCCATCGACATTTCCGCCTGCAGGAGCAACATGGAAATGCTTGTTGATATTATGAAGGATGTTTCACCAAAGGCAGACACAACTAAATGGACACAGCTTACCGAAAATCTGCCTCCCTACCTTTACGATGAAACAGGTGCACTTAAGGAATGGGCAACTACTGCCTTTGAGGAAAACAACGAGCACCGCCATTTGAGCCACCTTTACGGCGTTTGGCCGTTGTTTGAAACGCAGAATAACGATAAACTAAAGGATGCTTGTATTCAGGCAATTAATAACCGTGAAAGCGAGAATGAGGCGTCACACGCACTTGTTCACCGCAGCTTAATTGCGGCAAGACTTAAGGACAGCCAAAGCCTTACGGACGCTCTTGTTAAGCTGATGAATCATAAAATCAGGTATAATTCGCTTATGACAAACCACGATTATGACCAAGGAAGCTGCTACTGCACAGACTTTGCAATCGGTTACCTCGGTATAATCAACGAGTCACTTATTTTCTCAAATAAAGGTGAAATCGAGCTTCTTCCCGCTCTGCCCGAAAGCGGATTTGATAAGGGCGAGATTACAGGAATAAGGACGAGAACAAGAGCCGTTGTAAGCACTATGAGCTGGGATAAGGAAAAAGGCACGGTAAGCGCAGAAATCACCTCCGACATTGACCAAACCATTACTGTTTCCTACGGTGATAAGTCACAAAGCTATACGGTTAAGGCAGGAGAAAAAATAACCGTAAATTTTTAAAGCAGAATAAAAAAGACAGGCGGCAGAAGCGAATTTAGCTCCTGCCGCTTTATTATTTATTGACGGAATGAATTTAATATTGTAATATGTATTTATAAGAACACATTCTTTTTAGGAGAGAGAGCTATGAGCAATGTTCAAACATATACGAAAAAAGAACGCAATATGTACCTTACGGGAATGTTCGGTCAAAATATGCTCTACAACATTGTTGCCACAGGGCTTTACTATTATTTTCAAAATATTATATGCCTGCCTGCCGTGGCGCTTGGCTGGATATTTGCTCTTGCAAGAGTATGGGATGCTGTTAATGACCCCATTATGGGCTCCATTGTAGATAAAACTAAATCAAAATGGGGCAAGTGCCGACCATATTTGATTTTTTCACCCATTGTTATTTGCGTTATAACCTGCGTTGCTTTTCTTAACGGAAACTATGCCGAGGCGAAGCTTTCGGGAAATCAAACCGCCATGATACTTATAGTTACCTGGGCGGCAGTTTCCTATCTGCTTTGGGGAATGGCATATACGGTTGGTGATATTCCTCTTTGGGGCATTATTTCCAGAATGAGCGAGGACGAAAAGGACAGGTCAACGCTTATTTCCCTTTCAAGAAGTCTTGCTTCCATCGGTGCGGCGGCGGTGCGTGTTTCAATTATTGCCGTATCTCAG
>CALYNN010000066.1 GCA_945221685.1 uncultured Clostridia bacterium
GACCTTAAGGAGCTTAATATGGACGGCTACTACAAAATGATTGAAACCGTTACAAAGGCTTATCCTAATTTCAAGGTAATTGCAACAACTCTCCGTACAGTTAAAACCGCTACCGTAAACGATTGGAAGGCAATTTGCTGGGCAGACGGAAAAATCTATAATTCCCTTGAGTTCCCCGGTCTTGAAATTCTCGACCGCGTAGGCGGCGGCGACAGCTTCGCTTCGGGACTTATTTACGGACTTATGACCTATCAGGACGCTCAAAAGGCAGTTAACTACGGCGTTGTTCACGGAGCTCTTGCAATGACCACCCCCGGCGACACCTCTATGGCTTCGCTTAAAGAGGTTGAGGCAAAGGTTAACGGCGCAGGCGCAAGAGTTCAGAGATAATATTTTTACTGACAAAAAATTTTAGGAGAAAGAAAAATGGCAAATAAAATTGAAACACTTGCAAAAATTCAGGAGGTTGGAATTGTTGCAGTTGTAAGAGCAACCTCAATTGAGCAGGCGGAGAAGATTACAGACGCCTGCATTGCCGGCGGAGTTGCGGCTATTGAGCTTACCTTTACCGTGCCCCACGCCGACAAGCTTATTGAAGCTATGAAGGCAAAGTACAGCAGCGGTGAAATCATAATCGGCGCAGGCACGGTTATGGACGCTGCAACTGCAAGAATTGCTATTCTTGCCGGAGCCGAATACATTGTTTCACCGTATTTTGACCCTGAAACAGTAAAAACCTGCAACCGCTACGGTGTACCCTCTATGCCCGGTATTTATACTCCTACCGAGGCAGTTCACGCTATGGAGTGCGGTGCAGATGTGCTTAAGGTTTTCCCCGGAGATATTGCAGGTCCTGCATTTATTAAGGATATTCACGGTCCTATTCCCAACGCTGTTATGATGCCGTCAGGCGGCGTTGATGTTGATAATGTTAAGGACTGGATTAAGGCAGGAGCCATTGCCTGCGGTGCAGGCTCGTCGCTTATTGCAGGTGCTAAAACCGGCGACTACGACAGAATTACCGAAACAGGTAAGCTGTTTGTTCAGCGTATTAAGGAAGCAAGAGCCGAAATGGCTTCAAAATAATTATGTGCTTAGCTGATGATTATTGATACTCGACGGAAGGGAAAAGTTATGGACGAAAAGGTAATGTTTAATTTAAGCTACGGGCTTTTTGTTTTAACTGCAAAAAACGGCGAAAAGGATAATGGCTGTATTGTTAACACCGTAATTCAGGTAACAAGCCAGCCAAACAGAATTATTGCAGTTGTAAACAAAGCAAATTACACCCACGATATGATTGCCGAAACAGGGGAATTTAATGTATCTGTTTTAAGTGAAAAGGCGGAGTTTGAAACCTTTAAGCACTGGGGCTTTCAAAGCGGCGCCGATACCGACAAGCTTATCGGCATTGAATATGCCCGCAGTGCAAACGGTTTAATTTATCTGCTTAATCAGGTTAATTCATATATGTCTGCAAAGGTTTGCGACAAAATTGATTTAGGTACTCATACAATGTTTATTGCCGATGTAACCGACGGCCAGGTGCTTTCAGGTGACAGCTCTGCCACCTATGCTTATTATCATAAGAATATTAAGCCTTCACAAAAGCCGGCGGCGAAAAAAGGATTTATCTGCACTGTGTGCGGCTATGTTTACGAGGGTGAGGAATTGCCCGAGGATTTCATATGCCCCCTTTGCAAGCATCCGGCATCGGACTTTAAACCGTTGGATTAAAATTATTTAAGGAGGAAAAATTATGAGTAAGTACGCAGGAACACAAACAGAAAAAAATCTTCAGGCGGCTTTTGCAGGCGAGTCTGAGGCAAGAAACAAGTACACCTACTTTGCTTCTGTTGCAAAGAAGGAGGGTTATCAGCAGATTTCCGCCCTGTTCCAAAAAACTGCCGATAACGAAAAGGAACACGCAAAAATGTGGTTCAAGGAATTAAACGGCATCGGCGACACTGCACAGAATCTTGAGGCGGCAGCAGAGGGCGAAAATTACGAGTGGACCGATATGTACGACGGCTTTGCAAAGACTGCCGAGGAGGAAGGCTTCCCGGAGCTTGCGGCAAAATTCCGTCTTGTTGCCGCTATCGAAAAGCACCACGAGGAGCGTTACCGTGCACTTCTTAAGAATGTTGAAACTGCACAGGTATTTGAAAGAAGCGAGGTTAAGGTTTGGGAATGCCGTAACTGCGGCCACATTGTAGTGGGCACAAAGGCTCCCGAAATCTGCCCCACCTGCGCTCATCCCCAAAGCTTCTTTGAAATCAGCGCAGAGAATTATTAATACATAAATGCAATCCGTTCAGGGTCTGAAGCAATTCAGGCCCTGTTTTTTATATTGTAACACTTTTTCTCTGCGGGCATAGGATGTTGTAGAAAAGAGAAAAGGAGGTTGCGTTATGGGTTGCGGATGCAATAATTTCGGCTGTGGCGGTTCATCTTGGATCATCATTCTGATTATAATCTTACTCCTTTGCGGAGGCTGCGGCGGTTGCGGTAACAACGATTGCGGCTGCGGTTGCTGATTTGTGTTTAAAGCCGTGTAAGCGTATAACTTAATAAAACGGCAATGCCGCAGAAGCCTACGCTTCTGCGGCATTATTACATATTTATCAAATATTAAAATGTCGAAAATCTAAATTCCGTTACCGTTTTAAATTCCTCGTTGGGTTCAACATATTTGAAGGGGAAATTTGAATGGTTAACAGAGTCGGGGTAAAACTGCGTTTCAAGGGCGGCGCCTCGGCGGTAAGTGACCTTGCTTTCGCCCTTTCCTAAATCTCCGTCCTTATCAAGCCAGCCGCCGCAGTAAAGCTGAATACCGGGCAAATCTGTCCATACCTCCATTTTTCTTCCGCTTTCCTCATCTGCAAGAATAGCCGCCTGCGCCGATTTTCCTATTTCCTTATTGTAAAGGCAGTAGTTATTATCGTAGCCTATTGAGTCGATAACCGCGCTGAATGGCTCGTCAATTCTGTCGCCGATTTTGTGCATTTTGGAAAAATCAAGCATAGTGCCCTTAAGCTCACAAAGCTCGCCGGTGGGAAGCTGGTCGCCGTCGGTTTGCGTAAATTTGTCTGCGTTAATTTGAAGCAGATGATTTTCCACTGTTTCGTTAGCCTTGCAGGAAAGATTGAAATAAGCGTGGTTTGTTGGATTTGCAACTGTTTTTTTGTCTGATTTAACGGAATATTCGAGGCGAAGCGTGTTGCTGTCCGTTAGGGTATATTTAACCTTCATATTAAAATTGCCGGGGAAGCCGTCCTCCATATCGGGAGAAAAGAAGCTAAACTCAACGCTGTTGTCTCCGGCCTCCTGCGCTTTCCAAAGATTAAAGCTGAAGCGTCCGCCGCCGTGGAGCGTCCAGCTACCCTGATTTTTCGGAGTGTTGTATGTAACGCCGTCAATGGAAAATTTTGCGTCTCTTATCCTGTTTGCGTATCTTCCTACAATAAGTCCCTGATAGCCTAAATCGGGATTTGTGTATGGCTTCGGCTCGTCAAAGCCTAAAACAACATCGCCTAAAACGCCGTTTCTGTCGGGCATTTTAAGTGACTGAATACCTGCGCCCAAGGTCATAAGCGAAACGCTTGCACCGTTTTTGTTTGTAATTGTATAAAGCTCAACCTCTTTGCCGTCAAGCTTTCCGAACACGGATTTTTTAATGCTCATAAAAAGCTACCTCTCTATAATGAATTTGTTATAATGTAAGTATATTCCAAAACAAAAATAATTTCAACAACTTTAACAAATTGTTTTATCACGGTAAACATTTTGAATTTACGGTTAATTTTCGGCAAAAGATTTGACCTTTACTGATATAATGTATATAATTAATATGCAAAATCATCATATTATATATTTAGATGTGTAAGGAGCTGTTGAGCTTGGATATAATTAATTCCATAGGCGCAGGAGTTTTGCGCTATGCTTTGCCGGTGCTGGCAATAGTAATTATTTTAACCTGTGTTATTTCTCTTTTCAGAAACAGACCCCGTCTTCATAAAATGGCTCAGCTGGTTGACGAAGGCGACGGCTCGATCATTGATATTGACAGGTGGGAAATCTCCATTGGCAAAAGTAAATCAAACGATGTGGTTTTGCCTGTTGAAAGTGTTTCCCGTTTTCACGCTGTTATATCAAAGCGGCAAAAGGAGTGGGTTATAACCGATACCTTTTCAAAAACAGGCGTATCCGTTAACGGCAGGCAGATTGAAAACAAATCGGTTATAGAGGACGGAGATGTTATCCAAATAGGCACGGTAAGGCTGAAATTTGTTTGCGCCGACGCCGTTTCCGCCAAGGCGAAAAGCGAAATAAGAACGGCGGCATCGGAGCTGAAGCAAAAAAGCAGCAATGTTGCATACGCGGTGTTGGTTGATGTTAAAACCCACAAGCCTATATATCTTCGCAAAAAGGATGTGCTTATCGGCAGAGGCGAGGACGCTGATATAAGAATAGGACTCGATACCGTAAGCAACCGCCACGCACGAATTCACCAAACCTCTCGCGGCTGGGCGTTGTCGGACTTAAACAGCCATAACGGCACAAAGCTAAACGGCAGAATTATTACTCAGCCGCAGCTTATTTTTGATGAGGATATTATAACCTTCGGAGAAAGAGTATTTGTATTTTACGAAAGATAGGAGCTGAAGAACATTGGCAAAAAGAGCTAAAAAAATGCCTAATATAAAGCCGATAAACAATTTTGCGCTTTTAACCGTGCTTTCTGTTTTTCAGCTTTTTACAGGATATTTTGCGGCAAACGCAGGAAAAGAATTTTCGGTAAAGGTAATAACCACTATTGCTATATTTATATTAGTTGAGTGGATTTATGTTTCGGCGTTTTATTTTATAATGCACCGCCGTAATTTTGAGCTTGAGCTTATTGCCTTTTTTCTAACGGGAACAGGGCTTGCGGTTATCGGCTCAGTGGCACCCAACGCCTGCTTTAAGCAGATGATTATTGCCGTTGCCGGCATAGTGTGCTACACCGTGCTTGTATTTATTTTAGGAAATGTTGAGCTTTGTATGAAGCTTCGCCTGCCCGTTGCAATAGGTGCAATAGCGCTTTTGCTTGTTAATCTTGTTTTGGGCAAGGTGGTTTACGGCGCGCAGAACTGGATAGAAATAGCAGGCGTAACCGTTCAGCCGTCGGAATTTGTTAAGGTGGCGTTTATCTTTGTGGGCGCCGCAACTCTTGAAAAAATTCAAACCTCCAAGAATATTATAAAGTTTATTGTGTTTTCCGTTGCCTGCGTGGGAACGCTTATACTGATAAGAGATTTCGGAACGGCGCTTATATTTTTTATCACATTCCTTATTATAGCCTTTATGAATTCAGGCGATTTCAAAACAATCGGGCTTGCCGTTTCGGCGGCAGGCTTAGGCGGCGCTATTGTTATTAAGTATAAGTCATATGTTACAAAGCGATTTGCCTTTTACCGCCATATTTGGGAGGATCCCTACGGCTCCGGCTATCAGCAAACTCATGTGCTTACCGGAATGGCTTCCGGCGGATTTTTGGGATTGGGTATCGGCAACGGCAGTATAAGAAATTATCTTAACGATTACCTTACTACTACCGATGATGTATTCGGAATTATCTGCGAGGAATGGGGATTTCTTTTCGGAATAGTGCTTGTGCTTTCCTTTGTTGCAATAGCAGTATCGGCGCTTGTTAATTCCATTGCCGCCCGTTCAACCTTTTATTCAATTTCAGCGGTTGCAGGAGCAGGTCTTTTGCTTTTCCAAACTGCTCTTAATATATTCGGTATTACCGATGTTCTGCCGCTGACTGGTGTTACGCTTCCCTTTGTAAGTCAGGGCGGAAGCTCTATGCTGAGCTGCTGGGCAATTCTTGCGTTTATAAAAGCATCGGATATTCGTACCTATAACTATTTGGGAGGTGCGAAGAAGAGATGAAAATGATTACGAGAAGAGGATTATTCCTTTTAATTTTAATTGTTGCTTTTCTGTTTGGATTAGGCTTTCTCACATACAGCTTTGTGTCCGACGGAGGCGACTGGGTAATGCAGCCGTATAACAGCAATGTTTACAGCAACGGCGATTTGATTGCGGCAGGAAAAATAACAGACTGCAACGGCAAAGCCCTTGCCGAAACGGTGGACGGTAAGCGCGTTTATAACGACTCAAAAACCACAAGAAAGGCAACCCTTCACGCCGTTGGTGATACAAGAGGCTTTATTTCCACAGGTGTTCAAAGCGTGTATAAATCAAGGCTTATCGGCTACACTCCCTTAAGCGGAATTTACAGCGTTACAAAAAACGGAAGCGGAAACGATATGGAGCTGACCCTTGACTCCGATGTGTGCGATGTGGCTTACCGCGCTCTTGCCGATTATAAGGCAGGCTGTGTGGGCGTTGTTAACTATAAAACAGGCGATATTGTTTGTATGGTGTCAACTCCAAGCTACGACCCGTCAAACAAGCCAAGTGATATTGACACAAACGAGGCATATTCGGGAGCGTATATAAACAGACTTATGTCGGGACTTTATACCCCCGGCTCAACCTTTAAAATTGTTACCGCAATTTGCGCAATAGAAAATATACCCGATATATATTCAAGAGAGTTTAAATGCGTAGGCGAGTATGACCCCGGCGAGGGCACGCCTATTGAATGTAACGCTTACCACGGAGCATTAAGCTTTAAGGAGGCTCTTGCAAAATCCTGCAACTCTACATTTGCGCAGATTGCAATTGAGCTTGGCCCCGAAAAGCTGGCAAAAACAGCAAAGGAGCTTGGACTTACCTCCTCTGTTTCCGTCAGCGGAGATATTAATTCCTCAACAGGCAGATTTTTCCTTGAAAAAGGCGACGCTGATGATTATATCGGTTGGACCGGTATTGGTCAGGGCGATACCCTTGTTTCTCCCATTGCTATGCTTAGGCTTGCAGGAGCTATAGCAAACGACGGAAAAGCCGTTTCCTACAATCTTGTTGACTCCTTTATGAATAAGGCGGGCAAGGCGCTTGACCTTGATTTTACAACTAAGGAAACACAGCTTTTAAGCAGTGAAACGGCGGCAGAAATTAAGGAAATGCTTCGCTATAATGTTAAGGAGCAGTACGGCGATTATAACTACGAGGGACTTAATCTTTGCGCTAAATCGGGTACTGCCCAAATTGACGCAGAGGATTCTCACAACACTGCGTGGTTTGTCGGCTTTATGGATGATGCCGAGCACCCATATGCCTTTGTTGTGCTTGTTGAATACGGTAATTCCGGCTCTCAAACCGCAGGACCTATTGCCAACAAGGTGCTTCAGGCATTAGTAAATAAGGATTAGTAATTTAGTACGGTTTTAGTGATTTTATGAGCTTTGATTTAATTAACGAGGAAAAGCCTCAAAGGGCACTGCTTATTTCTGTTGATACAGGAGAGTTTGACGCCGACAATTCAATAGACGAGCTTTCACAGCTTGCCGAAACGGCAGGCGCAGAGGTGGCGGGAATTATGATTCAAAAGCGTCAGGTTGTTGAGGGCGCTACCTTCGTTGGCAGAGGCAGGCTTGAGGAAATTGCCGAGCTTTGCCGAAGCGACAGTATTGACCTTATTATTGCCGACAGCGAGCTGACTCCTGTTCAGGTTAGAAATATTGAGGACGCAACCGACACGGGAGTAATTGACCGAACCACCCTTATACTCGATATTTTTGCAGGCAGAGCAAGGTCAAAGGAGGGCAAGCTTCAGGTTGAGCTTGCACAGTTAAAATATTCATTGCCCAGACTTTCCGGCAAGGGTACAAGTCTTTCAAGGCTTGGCGGCGGTATCGGCACACGAGGTCCCGGCGAAACAAAGCTTGAAACCGACAAGCGTCACATAAGGCGAAGAATTCAGTATATAAAAGAGGAGCTTGACTCTGTTGAAAGACGCAGAGATATGCAGCACCGCCGCAGAAAGAAAAATGCCGTGCTTTCCGTTGCTATAGTAGGCTACACAAACGCAGGAAAATCCACTCTTATGAATACTCTTACAAATGCAGGAGTGCTTCAGGAGGACAAGCTTTTTGCAACTCTAGACCCTACTGCGCGAAGGCTTGCTTTGCCCAACGGTCAGCAGATAATGATTATTGACACGGTAGGCTTTATCAGCCGTTTGCCTCATCAGCTTGTTGACGCTTTTCGTTCAACTCTTGAGGAGGC
>CALYNN010000067.1 GCA_945221685.1 uncultured Clostridia bacterium
CCTTATAAACAAGGATTGAATATATTATGTATTTAATAATTATTGAACTATTAAAGTTAATAGTAAACTATAAGTTTATTTAGGATCTGCTAAAAAATTAATTATTTTCAATATGTTGTGTGAATTTTAAGGTTGTGTGGATTGGTTTTTCTGAGAAATATAGAAATACTGTGCCTTAGTATCTCTATATTTCTTTCTTAAAGACTTAGAGTAGTAGAATGGTAATTACCGCCGTTTGCAATACAGGCAACCAAGGAGGCAAAATGCATAGGACTGTCGCTGAGCTTTCCCTGACCGAAGCCTATTAGGGCAAGCTGACCCCTTGAAGCCCGAAGCTCATCTATGCTTGGGAACACTCCGGAGCTGATATTCCAGCCGTCAAAAAGCTCAAAGGCTTTTCCAAATCCTAATTTTTCAGCCGTTTCGTAAATTTTTTCTTCACCAAGCTTCAGCGCGAGATTTACAAAATAGCAGTTGCAGGAATTAGCAAGAGCCTTCTTCATATTTTGAATTCCGTGGGAATGATTATTTTGGCAGTTAAATACAGTATCGCCAACCTTTATTTTACTGTTGCAGTTATAAATTAAATCAATATTATTTTCAAGAGCGCAGGCACACACTGCAAGCTTAAATACCGAGCCAACGCTGTACGGCAATATTGCACGGTTAAGATAATCCTCACCGCAGCTTACCGAAGCCAGCACCTGCGATGATTCAACATCAAGAATAACCACGGCACCTTTTTTTATATTTTTTGAAGCCTCTTGGGCAATTTTTTGAATATCAGTATCTAATGAAATAATCACTCCCTCAACGGAATCGTAATTATCATTATTAACCGTTACACTGTCGCCCTCAAGCAGTCTGCCTCTGGCGTCAGTTGCAAAATTTACCGAAAGCTCGCCGATTTTCCTTTCAACATATTGCTCAAGTCCCCCGTAATCCTTGGATATAAGATTTTTGGCAGGCATATTTTCCGGATTATATATAATTCTGTCAAACTGATAAATATATTTTGTATTCGCTTTTTTTGAAACTGCTTTTTTAATAGGATAACTCTTTGCAAGCTCCTTGCTGATTTCAGCGGCTTCTTCACCTTCAAAAAGCTTATTCAGCTCTGCAAGGGCGTTTTCATCCGGCGGTATTACTGCAATTCTCTCTGTTTTACTGTTATTAATCCTTACGCCGCATCTGTCATAAATACTTGTGTAAAGTTCACCTACCGAAACGGTATAGGAATTATAGGAATCGGAAACGGTATAGGATTTGCTGAGAGCAATATAACCGCACCTTCCTGCAACGGCGGTAAAAACAAATACAAAAGCAAGCAATAAGGAATTATATCTTTTAAGCATAAAAAAACACCCACTGTTATTCTTAACAATGGGTGTATGTTTTAATCAGTTCTTTTTCGCCTGAATATAGCATCGGGTGAAATATCCAAATCACACTTAAAGGAATATACATTTGTGGCTTTGTTTGCAACCTCTGCCTTTTCATCGTCGGTAACATTATACAAATCCTCAACGACAATTCGGTAAGGCTTTTTATCAGGCTCTACTACCTCAAGAACATCACCCTGATAAAATCTGTTGCGCTGGTCAACAACAATTCTTCCGTTTTCACGGCTTTTAAACAAAGCGCAAACATCCCAATTTCTAATATATCCGCCTGTATCAAGAACCTGACCGTTTTTCATCGGACCGAAATAAAAGCCTGTTGTATATTCTCTGTGGCTCATTTTTTCCATTTCATCAAGTATCCACTGCGAAACCTTAAAATCATCGCTTGGATTTTTGATGTACTCGTTAATAGCGTTTCTGTATGCGTAGGTAACTATCGCGGTGTAGTATTCGCTCTTTGCCCTGCCCTCAATTTTAAAGGAATCAATTCCTGCGTTGACAAGCTGAGGAATATACTCAATCATACATAAATCACGCGAGTTGAATACATAAGTTCCGCTGTCGTCCTGATTAACAGGAAAATACTGACCCGGCCGAGTTTCCTCCATAAGATGATACTTCCATCTGCACGGTTGGGCGCAGTCGCCTCTGTTAGCATCTCTGCCAACCATATAATCGGAAAGAATACACCTGCCGGAAAAGCTCATACACATTGCGCCGTGAACAAAGGCTTCAATCTGCAAATCAGGCGGAGTTTTATCTCGTATTTTTTTAATCTCATCAAGCGAAAGCTCCCTTGCGGTTACAATTCTTTTTGCACCAAGCTCATAAAGGGTGTTCGCCGCTTGATAATTTACAATACCTACCTGAGTTGACATATGAATTTCAACATCCGGCGCATATTTCTTTGCCATTGCCATAACGCCTATATCTGCAATTATAAACGCGTCAATTCCTATTTCGGCTGCATATTTCAGAAAATCGGGAAGATATTCAATTTCATTGTTTCTCGGAAGAGTGTTGCAGGTTAAGTAAACCTTCTTGTTCATTTTATGAGCAAGGGCAACCGCCGCCTTAAGTCCGTCGGCATCAAAATTTGACGGATTGGTTCTCATTCCGAATTGCTTGCCGGCAAGATAAACTGCGTCAGCTCCGAATTTCAGGGCAAGCTTAAGCCTCTCGAAATCTCCTGCCGGTGAAAGTAATTCAATATTTCTCATAATCAATAGCTCAGGTAAGGCGCATAAGCCTGTACCTTGTCCTTAAATTCCGAATAAGTTTTTGCACAATACAAATTACCCTTTGAATCGTGGAAGAAATAGTAATAATCCGTATCATCGGGATACAACGCCGCATCAATAGCCGCTATACCCGGATTACAGATAGGACCTGCCGGAAGACCTACAACAGTAGAGGTACTGTCTGTGCTATAAAACTTAAGATAATAATCAGCAGTATGAGCCGATGTTGAAGCAAGAGAAGGCGCAACCTTATTATTAATGTAATCAGAGGTTGACTCACATCCAAGAGATGGGAAATTAGTCTTGTCCGAAAGACGATTATGAATAACAGAGGAAATCTCCTTCATTTGAGCTTCACTGCCTGCCTCCATTTGTATTATGGAAGCAATGCAAATAATTTCATCCATAGAGTATCCAAGCTCTTTAGCACGGGTTCTGTGCTTTTCGGTAATCTTTGCGTCTCCGTTAGAAAGGAATTTTTTTACAACAGAGGAAGCGCTTTCGCCCACATAGAAATCGTATGTGTCGGGGAATAGATAACCCTCAAGCCTGTACGGTACCTCCTCCTTTGCTTTTAAGGAGTTTACCAAAGAATAAGAAAATTCGGTTGATTCTATAACCTGTAAAAGCGCCGCCTTATCGCAAACCTCGTTTGCAACAAGCTTGTCCGTAATTTCGGCAACAGTATAACCCTCGGGGAAGGTTAAGGTTACTGTTTCGGCAGTAGCGGCATTGCCCTGCATTGTTTGGAGCATTCCTTCAAGACCCATTTTTCCGTTTAGATAATAAACGCCTGCCTCGTAGCCCTTATCTTCATAATAAATGCCGTTTCTATATTGAGGGCCGACCTGCTCCTCTCTGAATTTTGCAAAAAGCTTGCAAAAATTTTTACACTTAATTAATCCATTATCGGCAAGAAGGTCAACTGCTTCATTCATATCGTTAATCTGCTCGCTTATGCTGATAGTAACATTTGAAGATGTTTTAGTTATTGCCAAAACATCATTCATACACATAACCGCATAAATGGAAAGCGCCATAGATAAAACAATAACAACCAAAAAGAAAACATAGGTGCTTGCAACACCCTTGCTTTTTTGTTGCCTTGGAGCATTTTTCCTTACTGCTTCGGCAGGAGCGGAGCTGCTGATTTTATCGGTGTCTGCTTCAACATTTGAAAAATACACATCGTTTTTTTCATTAGCGGTAGCTACGGGATTGATACCGGTTTCATCAAGCTTAAAATCATCGTTGTTCATTTTATTCTTTATCCTCCTCAATTAGACAGAAAAAACACTGTCCTCGGTGATAATATAGTTAACAGGCAGGTCAAGCCTGTCAGCAGGTATTTTATCAATAATCATTTCATTATAGCATAAGCCTACGGAAACGGAAGAAAATTTTTCAAGAAATCTGTCGTAATATCCCTTTCCGTAGCCAAGCCTAAAGCCTTTTAAATCATAGGAAATTGCAGGCACAACGCAAAGAGCGTTACTGCAATCATTAAATTTATCGCTGTTGCCCTTAGGCTCGCGAACATTAAAGGAGCCTGTTATCAATTCATCAAGGGAATTAATTTTATAAAAATCCATATTACCGCAATTATCGGTGCATTTGGGAAGATATACTGTTTTGCCACGGCTGATTGCAGCTTCTATTGCATAATCGGTATTAATTTCATCGTCAAGTGCGGCAAAAAATAAAATTTTATCACAATTAATATATAGCAGGCTGTTTAATAAATTATTGCAAATTTTTAAATCTTTTTCTTTTTTATCGGCAATATTTTTTCTTTTGCTTAGTAACTCCCTGCGAAGCTGTGCTTTTATTTGCATTGTATTGCTTTTCCTATTCTTTCGGCTTCTTCCTCGCCGGCAAGAGCCTTTACGATTTCAAGACCGAATTCAACGGAAACACCTGCGCCTCTTGCGGTAATAAATCTTCCGTCGCGAATAACAAATTCATCGGAAAGCTCTGCACCGTCTAAATATTTCATATATGACGGATAGGAGGTAGCTTTAATATTCTTTAACAAGCCTTTGTTGCCGAGAATAGACGGAGCGGCGCAAATTGCACAAATCAATGCGTCCTCGTCCATTGCCCTGTCTATAACCGATTGAACAAAGCTGTTTTTTTCAAGGTTAATAACTCCGTCGGAGCCTCCCGGTAAAATAATAGCTTCAACATTATCGTAGGAAAAATCAGAGGCTTCAATATCTGCTTCAACAGCAACGCCGCAGGAGGATGTAACAAGCTTACCTGTTACTCCTACTGTTTTTACGCAAAGCTTTGCACGCCTTAGCATATCAACAGGTGCAAGAGCCTCTATTATTTCAAAACCGTCTGCTAAAAATAAATAAACCATATTTTTGTCTCCTTAATTATTCAGCCGTATAAGCAAGCGCAAAGGGCTTTTCAAGCTCGCATCCGTCTAAAAGATATTCTTCTATTTCTTCAATTTCAAAAAAATGTATGCTGCTGATTTCTGTTTTTTTATCAAATCCGCGCTTTTTGTAATATTCAACCAAATCGCTATGGGCAGGAATAAGAATAATTTTTGAATAACATTCCTTTGCAAAGTCAAGAAGCCCTGTCATTTCTCCTCGGCGTCTGAATGCCCTGCCGGTACAGGCGGCATATATATATTTATACCTTTCGCCCTGTACGGTACAATCAACCAAAAACAACATTGACGCCAAATTGCCGTTTAAATCATAACTGCATAAAACAGATTTGTTTTCACAACTGTCAAGAAAGAATTCTATATCCTCTCTTGGATCGCCGAAGGCCTCACGCCAAAGGTTAATTATACATTCATCGTCAAATTTTTTTGTTTCAATTATTTTATCCATTATACTCCGCTGTGCATTTTACCAAAAATATTTCCGGATTGTAGGACTGCTTTGCTTTTCTTAAGCCTTCAAGTCCCAAATCCTCTTCCCTGTTTACATACTCATATTCCATTAAACAGTTTTTTGTAAATTCCTGATTAATAATAGTATATGCTCCCTGAACAGAGGCAGGAGCCTTTTCAAAATGAGTAACAAAAAGCCTGTCGCTGTGGCGTTCGCCTAAGGTATAGGCAATCGCCTCGCCGCCGACTCTTAAAAGACCCCCGGTAAAGCTAAGAGCCTCATAGTTTTCAAAGGCTGTTAAAACGGCTTCAAATTCAAAGGAATAATCCTCTTCCTCGTCATTACTGCGCTCATTAATCCATTTTGAATGAAGCGCAATGCAATCGTTGATATTATCCTTACAAATGGCTTCAAAGCTCCAGTCGGGATTATTTTTTTTAAAATTTGTAATATGGTTTCTTTTTGAATGATACTTTTTACCGCGCAGTGAAGCCATTTTCTCTACGGAATATATATAGTCGTTCATTGAATCATCATATTCATATGAAAATTTATCGGGAAAATACTCGTCCAAAAGCTTTTTGTAGTTTTCGGTTACTCCGTAAATTCTCGGTTTAATTCCAAGGCTTACCGCATCGGCAATTATTTTTTCAACAGCTTCCTTAAAATCACCATTTCCGATAGGCAGAGAATAAAGAATATCATCACCCTTACCCCATCGGCAAATAAAGAAATCCTTATATCTGCAAATTTTAGTAGAATAAGCAGTGTGCCAAATATAAGCGTTACCAAAGGTATATTCGCAGTTAAAGCTATTTACATTTTTAAGACACTCATCAACCCATTTTTTATCTTCAATAACGGGTGTTTTAAAGCATAACATTTTATATTTCCTTTTTTATTATTTCAATAATTGTTTTATGTATTTCCTCAACAGGAAGCGGATTCTTTCCGTCGGAGCAGGGTACAACCGCCCAACCCTGCTTGTAGGCGGCGTAAAGCGCAGAGTTGCGGCATTTAGTTAAAAACTCTACATCAGCCTCGTGAACATCCTTTTTGCTTTCGTTTCCGTTATAGCGCGATGTCATAAGGCTTTGAGAAATTTCAACAGGCATATCAAGATAAATCACCAAATCAGGCTTTGGAATTCCTATTCTGTTGTATTCAAAATCAGCCGACCACTCAAGATATTCATCCCACTTATCCCGAGGAATTTTTTCCATTTGATAAATTGAGTTTGAGGTTGCGTATCTATCGGCAAGAATAACCGATTTATTATCGTAATCCTTCTTCCAGTTAAGCATATAGGAGGCATATCTGTCAACTGCGTAAAAAGCTCCTGCGGCATATGCGTTAACATCATCGGCACTTTTTCCGAATTTTCCGTCTAAGTACATTTTAACCAAGGTACTTGATGGACTGTTGTAATCAGGCAGCTTTATTTTTCTGAAGCTGATACCGCTGCTTTCAAGATACTTTTCAATTAAAGCAGTTTGAGTTGATTTTCCGCTTCCGTCAAGTCCTTCAATAATAATCAGCTTTGCCATTATGTTTTATGCTTCCTCTCAACCTTTTTCTTGTTGCCTTTTTCATCAACTATATATGTGTTTTCAAGCTGACTGACAAGGCTTCGTCTGAACGATTCAATATATTCACTTCTCAACTGAGCCTGCTCAATTCGCTCCTCTTGGGTAAGTCCCTCTGCCTTTGCCTTATGGGCAAGCTCGTTAATTCTGTTAATTTTTTCCTGAGTCATAAATACACCTTTAGTCTAAGAAATCTCTTAATTTTTTGCTTCTGCTGGGATGGCGGAGCTTCCTTAAAGCCTTGGCTTCAATTTGGCGGATACGCTCTCTTGTAACATTAAACTCCTTGCCCACCTCTTCAAGAGTTTTGGGATTTCCGTCCTCAAGACCAAAACGCAGTGAAAGCACCTTTTCCTCTCTTGGAGTAAGGGTTTTGAGCACCTCTGAAAGCTGTTCCTTAAGCAAGCTCATTGAAGCGGCGTCAGCAGGTGCAAGGGCTTCGTCATCGGGAATAAAGTCACCGAGGTGGGAGTCCTCCTCCTCGCCGATAGGAGTTTCAAGGGATACAGGCTCCTGTGCCACTCTCAATATTTCTCTGACCTTATCAACTGACATATCCTCAAGATATTCGGCAATCTCATCAGGAGTAGGCTCCCTGCCGTTCATATGAAGCAGCTGACTGCTTGCTTTTTTTACCTTGTTAATTGTTTCAACCATATGCACGGGAATACGAATTGTTCTCGCCTGATCGGCAATAGCTCTTGTAATTGCCTGCCTAATCCACCAGGTTGCATAAGTGGAAAACTTAAAGCCCTTTGTGTAATCGAACTTATCAACCGCTTTAATAAGTCCTAAATTACCCTCTTGTATTAAATCAAGAAACTGAAGTCCCCTGCCCACATATCTCTTTGCAATGCTTACAACAAGCCTTAAATTTGCTTCGGCAAGTCGTTTTTTTGCTTCCTCGTCATCGTCTGAAATTCTGATTGCAAGTTCAATTTCCTCCTCCGGAGTAAGAAGAGGTACCTTACCGATTTCCTTAAGATATACTTTAACAGGGTCATCCATTGCGTCGTTGTCGTTAACTGCAACGGTATCTGCGGCGTCTGTTTCCTTTGGACGATCAACCTCAAGG
>CALYNN010000068.1 GCA_945221685.1 uncultured Clostridia bacterium
TATCGATAGATTAACAATATGAAACCGGAATATTACACTCCACGTAATCGCCGAAAGCATTGCCCGGAACAACTGCAACTCGCTTACTTAAAATAAGCCTTTCGCAAAATTCCTCTGAAGAAAGTCCTGTTGATTTTATACAGGGAAAAATATAAAAGGCTCCCTCAGGCTCAAAGCAATCAAGACCAATATTCCGAAACGCGTCAACGGTAAAGCGTCTGCGCATATCGTAATCCTCTTTCATTTTTTCAATATCCTCGTCACCGTTTTTCAGTGCTTCAACGGCGGCAAGCTGAGAATCAGTGGGAGCGCACATTATAGCATATTGGTGCAGCTTTGTCATTTGCTTAATAACAGGAGCAGGTCCTAAGGCATAGCCCATACGCCAGCCTGTCATTGAATAGGTTTTGGAAAATCCGTTAATAACAACAGTTCTTTCCTTCATGCCCGATACACAGGCAATGGAAAAATGCCCTTGATCACCGTAGGTCAGCTCGCTGTAAATCTCATCGGATAAAACAAAAAGATTATGCTTTTTAATAACTCTTGCAACTGCAACTAAATCCTCCTTACGCATTACTGCTCCGGTGGGATTATTGGGATACGGCAAAATTAAAAGCTTTGTTTTTTTGCTGATTGATTTTTCAAGCTCGTCGGCAGTCAGCCTAAAGTTATTTTCATTTTTTGTTACAACGGCAACGGCTTTACCGCCGCAGGTTTCAACAATAGGCTTATAGCAAACGAAGGACGGCTCAACAACAAGCACCTCATCACCGGGGCAAACAAGAGCGCGGATGCACATATCTATTCCCTCGGAGCCGCCAACGGTTACAACTATTTCATTTTTGGGATTATAAGCCACATTATATTTTCTTTCATAAAAGCGGCTGATTTCCTCTCGCAGCTCTGCAAGTCCTGCGTTGGCAGTATAACGAGTATTCCCCTTTTCAAGAGCGTAAATTCCCTTGCGTCTAATATGCCACGGAGTAAGAAAATCAGGCTCTCCAACGCCTAACGAAATAACATTATCCATTTCCTCGGCAATAGAGAAAAACTTTCTTATTCCGCTTGGCTTAACATTAACAACACAGGGGTTGAGAAATTCATCGTAATTTATCAAAACGAAATGTTCCACCTGTCATCCTTAGGAGCCTCAGTAAAGAACACACCTTGGTCCTTGTACTTTTTCAGCATGAAGTGGGTTGCGGTTGAGACGACTCCCTCCATAGGCGAAAGTCTGTTTGCAACAAACATTGCAACCTCCTGAAATGATTTGTCGGAAACAAGGCAGCAAAGGTCAAATCCGCCGCTCATAAGGTAAACGCTTTCTACCTCCTCAAGCTCTGAAATCTGCTTTGCAACAGCGTCAAAGCCGTGTCCGAGCTTAGGCTGAACCTTTATTTCTATCAGCGCAGTAACTGAAACAGCGTTTGCTTTATCCTTATCAATCATCGCGCGGTAGCCTTTAATAGTTCCGCTTTCCTCATATTCTCGAATTCTTTTTTTTTACATTATCCTCGCTGTCGCCAAGCATAACTGCAATTTCCCTGTCTGTAAGTCTGGGATTTTTTTCAATAATTTCAAGTAATTTATCCATAAATAAGACCTCACTCAATTGGAATTAAAATCGGTTCGTGCTTTTTATAAACAGTAATATTTTTAAATCCGCATTTAGCGGCTATATCCATTCCGACTTCTATGCCCTGAAAAAGCCTTTCTGCAAAATGAGAGTCAGAACCCACTGTAATATATTCGCCTCCAAGCTCCTTAAATCTTTTTACATAGGATATATTCGGCAAAGTATCCTTTATTTCCATAAAAAGCCCCGAAGTGTTTATTTCGAGAGCCTTTTTATTTTTTATAAGCGCTTCAAAAATTTCGTCGGTCATATCGGAAAATCTACTCATATCAACATCAATATGTTCACGAGCAACTATATACCTAAGCGGATAAGTTAGATGAGCAAGTGAATCGAAGCAGCCTTGCTTAACAATTTTAAGTAAATCGGAAAAATATCTTCCTAAAAGCTCATAAATATCATACTGCTTATAATCAAGAAAATAGAAATCCTCCATTTTTTCAAGATTATGCAATGAGCCTAAAACAAAATCATAATCGAAATTATTATACATATCCTTCGCTTCTTTATCACGGTAAATACCCTGACCTATTTCGAGTCCTTTAATAATATCAATGCTTTTTCCGTAATCATCTATTGCAAGCTGCAAATCATTAAGCTGATTTTTGCACAAGGCTCTGTAATCTTCCACACCGTCAATATCGCAATGGTCGGTAACCGCGATGCCCTTTCCGCCCATTTCAACGGCACTTTTACATAGAGCAGATACACTGTGGTTGCCGTCGAAGCTATGAATACTGTGGGTGTGCATATCGTATAAATTTTCGTATTTCAAAATAATACCTTCCTTGCAGGTAACTTAATTTTGTTTATTGTATCACATTGTAAAAAAAAATAAAATATATTTCTTAACTTTATTGAAAAAAGTTTACTACTCTGTTATAATTTTAGCAGTTTATTACGGAGGTATAGCTATGAGAGCAGTAATTACAGTAGTCGGTAAGGATACCGTTGGTATTTTGGCAAAGGTATCTAACATTTGTGCCGACAGCAATGTTAATATTACAGAGGTATCGCAAACCGTACTTGAAGATATGTTCTGTATGATTATGATGGCAGACATTTCCGAAAGCAATGTTGAGTTTACAAAATTCTCAGATACCCTTGCACAGCTTGGAAAGGAAAATAATCTTTCAATTCACGCAATGCACGAGGAAATTTTTAATTCAATGCACAGAATTTAGGAGGAAAAATCCTTGATAAACACAAACGATATACTTGAAACCATAAGAATGATACAGGATGAATGTCTTGACATTCGAACAACAACGATGGGTATTTCACTTTTGAGTTGTGCAGATTCGGATATAGATAAGGCATGCTCAAAGGTGTATGACAAAATATGCACAAAAGCAGAAAAGCTTGTTGAAACAGGCGAACAGATTGAAAAGGAATACGGTATTCCTATTATTAACAAAAGAGTCAGCGTTACTCCGATTTCTATTCTCGCAGGCATCAGCGGCGGCGACCCTGTAAAATACGCGCTGACGCTTGAAAAAGCCGCAAAGACAATAGGCGTTAATTTTATAGGCGGCTACGGCGCCCTTGTTCAAAAGGGCTTTGCCGCAGGAGATTTGGAGCTTATAAATTCTATACCGGAGGCTCTTGCTTCAACAGAGCACCTGTGCTCATCTGTTAACATTGGCTCTACGAAAGCAGGCATAAATCTTGATGCAGTAAAAATAATGGGTCAAAAGGTTAAGGAAGCGGCGGAGCTTACAAAGGATAAGGACTGCATCGCCGCAGGAAAGCTCGTTGTTTTCTGCAATGCTCCCGAGGATAATCCGTTTATGGCAGGAGCCTTTCACGGATTATCAGAGCCTGACTGTGTTATTAATGTTGGTGTTTCGGGTCCCGGCGTCGTAAGAAGCGCAGTATCAAAGCACCCTGAATATTCAATTAACGAAATAGCAGAGCTTATTAAAAAGACTGCTTTTAAGGTTACAAGAATGGGTCAGCTTGTAGGCACAGAGGCTTCAAGAAGGCTCGGCGTTCCATTTGGAATTGTTGACCTTTCATTAGCCCAAACACCTGCTGTAGGCGACTCTGTTGCCCATATTCTTGAAGAAATTGGACTTGAGCAATGCGGTGCGGCCGGAACAACAGCCTGCCTTGCAATGCTGAACGACGCTGTAAAAAAAGGCGGCGTTATGGCTTCATCAAGCGTTGGCGGACTTTCGGGTGCATTTATTCCCGTATCTGAGGACGCCGGTATGATAGACGCCGCAAGGTCCGGTTCTCTTACCATTGAAAAGCTTGAAGCAATGACTGCTGTTTGCTCGGTTGGACTTGATATGATTGTTATTCCCGGAGATACCACTCCCGAGGTAATAAGCGGAATAATTGCAGATGAAGCCGCAATCGGAATGGTAAACGGCAAAACAACTGCTGTAAGAGTTATTCCTGCTATCGGTAAAAATGTGGGGGATGAGCTTGAATTCGGCGGTTTGTTGGGTAGCGGACCCGTTATGCCGGTTAATACTAATTCGCCTGCTCAGTTTATTAACAGAGGCGGAAAAATTCCTGCTCCGCTTCACAGCTTGAAAAACTGATAATAAAAAATAATTTACATAAAAACGGTTCGGCAAAATGCCGAACCGTTAATTTTTACTACAAAAAAACAAAGCCTTTTGTGAGGCTTTGTTTTTTGACTAATTATTCACCGAAAATAATATCGGTATCATTGAAGCCGATAGGAGTATATTCTCCGTTATGGCAATAGTAAGCGGCAGAAAGCTTAACAGCAACTGCAAATGTTTTGCCGGAGCAGGTAAACATATAGCAATCTGCACCGTTAATCTTTTCAATTCTGTTGTTATAAGAAATAGCGCTTCCTGACGGATCACTGCTATAGCCGAGCTTGCTCCAGTTATCACTGAGAGACTGCTTGAGATAAAGCTTTGCGTCTGCAATACTGTAATCAGGTGTTGTTGTAATATTATGAGGATTTGAATAAGTTTCATAAACAGCCGGCGCGCCCTGTTCGGAAGCAGTTGTTTCCTCGGGAGTATGAGGTCTGTATTCATATCCGATATATGTAACAATGAAATAGATTAGGAACCAAATTAAAAGAATTAAGATAATTGAAAGAATAATCTTGCCAACCTTGTTCTTTTCTGCTGCTGCAGTATTGAGGAATTCCTCCTCGCTAGGAACTGCAATCGGAACAAAAGGTCTGCCCTTCTTTGCACATTTCTTTTCTAACTTTGCGTTCTTTTTATCAAGCTTTTTAACATACTTTGCATATGCTTTTTTGCCTGACTTTATAGCTTTGATTTCTTTTTTTGTTTGAAAAACATCAATTTCGGGAATTGCAATCGGAACGAAATCAGTGCCCGATGATGCAGCTTTTTCCTGAAGCTTCTTATTTTTCTTTTCGGTATCCTTTACAAATTTACCGTAAGCCTTAGCGTGTTTCTTTTCTGCCTTAGCCTGAGCCTTGGCATTAGCCTTATCAACCTTGGCTTGTTTTTTTGCCTGCTTTTCTTCTTTCTTTGCAAGCTTCTTTGCTTTTTTCTCTTCTTTACTCAAGGCATTAACCCCCTTTTAAGTCTATTAGTAGTATAACATCATCAATATAAAATTTCAACAAAAAAATGTACAGAAATGGCATTATTTTATGAATAAACTGTAAACATTGCGATATTTTGCTTATATATAATAGTGTAAACAGTTAGTCTAAACCACAATCTGTTGTTGTTAAACCGCTTTTTTCTATAGACTGCCTAACCTGAAAAACGCTTATATTGTTTTCTTCGGCTATTCTCTTAACATCATCAAACTCAGGCTTAATCCTTTTATAGCCGCAATCAAAGGACTCCTTAGCCCTAATCATTCCGTATTCGGTTTTAAGCATTATTTTTTTACGGTTAAGCACATATCTGTCACAAATCTGTTTTCTTATGCCTATAGTAGAGGTATGCTTAAACATTAAATCAGCAAAGCTATCAGCCTCGCATTCCCTGCAGATAACATTAAGCATAATGGCGGCTCTGCCCTTTTTCATATTAATGCTTTGAGTGAAGGCATCAAGTGCATTATTCTTCAGCAAAAGCTGACAGGCAAAGGATAAATCCTCCGGAGTCATATCATCAATATTGCAGGATAACAAAGCAACCTTTTCTTCTTTGCAATGACCGTTACCCAAAAAAGCACGAACACAGTTCGGCCTGTCAAATTCTCTGCTTCCTATTCCTGCGGAGGAATTGACTATTTTCATAGGCGGCATATTGCCAAAATCATCAACAAAACACTTAATAATTGCAGCACCCGTAGGAGTACATAGCTCACCCGATACCTCGTTACTGTAGCACTCCAAGCCTTCAAGCAGCATAGCAGTTGCAGGCGCAGGCACCGGAATTAAGCCGTGAGCACACCGAACAAAGCCTTTACCCAAATTAATCGGCGAAGCAACAATCCTATCCGGATTTATCTTATAAATCAAAAGACAAAAGGTAACAATATCAGCAATAGCATCGTACATTCCAAGCTCATGAAAATGAACGGCTCCTGCATCCTTTCCGTGAGCCTTCGCTTCCGCTTCTGCAATCAGACAATATATTTCCTTTGCTTTATCTTTAACGCTTTGCGGGCAATTTACGCCGTCAACTATATTTAAAACATCATCGAGTGTTCTTGAAGTATTAATATAGCTATCTGCCGTTTCTTCGAAATCGCCGTTAACGGCTGCATTCATACGAATTCCTGTTATACCCAAAGATGAGCAGTTTTCAAAGTTAATATCAGTGCAGGGTATATTTAAGTCTTTTATTTCCTGCATTACGTTTTTTTTATTGTCAACAAGCTCCCACAGAGAGCCGCAAAGCATATCTCCTGCGGCACCCATTGACAAATCAAAATACAAAATATTCATAGGTTCTCCATTAAATTTTATTTATCATACTTGCCGTGTACCCTGCGCCGAATCCATTGTCAATATTAACAACAGTAACACCGCTTGCACAGGAATTAAGCATTGAAAGCAATGCCGCTATTCCGTTGAAGGAGGCACCGTAGCCAACACTTGTTGGCACAGCAATTACGGGGCAGTCAACCAATCCGCCGATTACGCTTGGCAGTGCACCCTCCATACCTGCAACGGCAACCACAACCTTTGCCTCTAAAAGAAGCGAGCTGTTATCAAGAAGCCTATGTATTCCCGACACGCCAACATCATAAAGCCTTGTAACCCTGTTTCCGTAAAACTCTGCGGTAAGTGCCGCCTCCTCTGCTACAGGAATATCCGATGTTCCGCCGGTTGCGACTACAATGTTGCCGAGAGTAGATTTTTTTATATTCTCCCCTGCTATTCCTATTTGTGCCTCGTCGAAGTAATGAAGCTCAATTTTGGAAGCAACAAAATCAGCAGAATCGCTGCTAAGCCTTGTAATCAGTAAAGAGCTTTCTCCGCTATCAAGCATTGCTTTGGCAATCTCCGCTATCTGCTCTGCTGTTTTTCCCTCGCCGTAAATAACCTCGCTCGCGCCCTGTCTTATTCCGCGCTGATGATCAATCTTAGCATAGCCTAAGTCCTCATAAGCATTTGCTTTAAGCCTAAGCAAAGCGTCATCGGCAGATAAGGAACCATTTGAAACAGAGTCGAGAATTTCTTTAATTTTGTTCTTATTCATATTAACGATCCTTCAAATCATAATAAACATTGCTGTATAGCTTGCTCAAGCCGAAATATATTTCCTTACGCTTTTCTGTAAAAAGCTCAAACTCCGAACTGTCAAGCTGAATCAGCGCAGTGTTATCTTCTCTATATCTAACTCTGAAATTATTAAAGCCAAAGGACTTCATTAAATTTTCTGCCTTCTCGGTTTTTATTAGCAAAGCAAGTGAAATTTCGGAGCCGTGAGGAATTCTTGTAGCAAGGCAGGCATAAGCAGGCTTATTGTATGTAGGCAGATAAAGCTCGCGTGCAATGGCTCTAACCTGCTCCTTGCTGATGCCTAAAGTTTTTAATGGTGACAAAACAGAAAGCTCCTGAACAGCTTTGAAGCCGGGACGCTCAAAAACGTCATCATCTGCATTTGTACCTTCAAGCACGGCGTCACAGCCGTCAAGCTTTGCTCTTTCAACAATCCTTGTCATCATTTCTTTTTTGCAGAAATAGCATCTGTTAATCCCATTTTCACGCACTTTGCTATTATTCAACACATCACAGTTGATTATATTAAGCTCAACACCAAGTTTTTCGCAAACCAATAAAGCGTCACGAAGCTCAAAATCAGGCTGAAGCTGACTTTTAACATAATACGCACAAACACTTGGGCAGTATTTTTTTGCAAGAGCAAGAAGCACAGAGGAATCAACACCGCCCGAAAATGCAACAGCGGGATTATTATATTTACAAAAATAATTTTTTACGGTTTCGTTATCCATAATATTCAACTATCAAAAAGAATTTTCAATTTTAAATTCAATGCTTTTTTGGTTTAAACAAAACACTGTCAAACGCTCATCAATTTTACATACAAGCTTACTGTTTGGATTTCTTACTTCCATCA
>CALYNN010000069.1 GCA_945221685.1 uncultured Clostridia bacterium
GTGGGAGGCGGCGTCAGAGAGCTCGCTTTAATCAGAAAAATCTAGGAGTCCCCCCGAGTTGACAGCATTGCCTGCTGCCCGGGAAACGGCGGTATATCCTACGATGCCGAATGCTACAATGTTTCTGCAACAGACATTGACGGCGTAGTAGCACTCGCAAAGGAGATTAAGGCTGATTTTGTTGTGGTTGCTCCCGATGACCCGCTTGTTGCAGGAATGGTTGACGCGCTTAACGAGGCAGGCTTTGCCACCTTCGGTCCAAGAGCCAACGCCGCAATAATTGAAGGCTCAAAGGTATTTTCAAAAAACCTTATGCTTAAATACAACATTCCCACTGCCGAATACAAGGTTTTTGACAATGCCGAGGATGTTATTGAATATATTAAAGAGAAAAACGAATTCCCCACCGTTATTAAGGCGGATGGTCTTGCTTTAGGCAAGGGTGTAATAATTCCCGAAAATCTTGAAGATGCTATCAGCGGCGTTAAGGAAATTATGGAGGATAAAATTTTCGGTGCCTCCGGAAACAATGATGTTGTTGAGGAATTTCTTACCGGTCCGTAGGTTTGGGTTCTTGTGTTTTACGACGGTAAATGCGTTAAGCCTATGGTATCATCAATGGACCACAAAAGAGCGTTAGACGGCGACAAGGGACTTAACACCGGCGGAATGGGAACGGTATCCCCTAACCCGTATTACACCGAGGATGTTGCAAAGGAATGTATGGAAAAAATATTTATTCCTACAATCAATGCAATGAATTCCGAGGGAAGAAGTTTTAAGGGCTGCTTATATTTCGGTCTTATGATAACACCAAAGGGTCCCAAGGTTATTGAGTACAACTGCCGCTTCGGCGACCCTGAAACACAGGTTGTTTTGCCGAGACTTAAAACAGACATTATGGATATTTTTGACGCTATCAACAACGAAGCTCTTTCTGATTTAGACATAGAATGGTCTGACGAGGCTTGCGCCTGTGTAATTATGGCGTCAGGCGGCTATCCGAAATCCTATCCAAAGGGAATTGAAATCAAAGGACTCGAAAAAGGACAGACTCAGGGCGTTACCGTTTATCACGCCGGCACCGCAATTAAGGACGACAGGCTTGTTACCTCCGGCGGAAGAGTATTAGGCGTGACCGCTTTAGGTAAAAATCTTGAGGAGGCCTTAAGTAAATCCTATGAGGCGGTGGGTAAAATCAGCTTTGAAAATGCTCACTACAGAAAAGACATAGGCAAAAGAGCATTAGAAGCAATAAAATAATGAACAAATTATAAAAAATTACAATTTGTTGTTGACAATTATACAAAACGGAATTATACTTATTTTGCAAAATAAACAAATAAATAAATAAAAGCAGAGGTTAGTTTTATGGCGACAGTAAAGAAAAGTAAGAAAAGGGTAATAGTACCAATTTGTATTGTACTTGTTATCGCCATTGTTGCCGGTTCAATTTTTGCATTTGCAAAATCCGGCAGTGGTGAAGAGGTAGAATTACATACTATTACTACAGACGACATTTTTGAAACAGTATCCCTTACAGGCGAGGTATCTGCCGGATTATCTAAGGAATACAAGGTTGGCACAGTTGCAACCGTAAAAGAGGTTAATGTTAAGGTTGGCGACAATGTAAAGAAAGGCGATGTGCTTGCAACCTTTGATGTTAGCGAGCTTAACGACCAGGTGGCTTCGCTTCAGTCAAGCTACAACAGCGCCCTCAGCGCATATAACAGCGCTTCAAAGTCGCAGAAAACCGCAACAGAAAATGCAAAGGAGCTGAAGGGCGAGATTGCTTCTCTTGAGAAGAAGGTAAAGAAGCTTGAAAAGGCGGCTTCCACAACAAAGAAGGCTACCACTATTTCAACAACCAAATCAACAACGACCACAAAGCCTTCCCATTCAAGAAAGCCGATTACAACAAATACAACAACTACTACGGCTCCCAGCTCAAGCACAACTACTACCACAACAACTACAAAAGCTCCCTCATCGGGCGGCTCTGTAACAGTACCGACTACACCGGACTATACTGCAAATATTGAAGAGCTTGTAGCCTCTCTTTCAGAGCTTAACAAAACTCTCACTCAGATTACAGATGATTTGAATACTCTTGCAAAGGCAACAGAGCTTATTGCAAATGTTGTTTCCCAGGCTATTGCAAACGGTAATTTTGACAGCGATGTAATTGCACAGGAGGTTGGCGCAGCTCTTAGTCAGGCTGTTAAAGAAGGAATTATTGATTCTACAAACCTTATAATTGAAAGCGGTCTTGCTGTTAAAATGGTAGAGGCTGCAGTTTCTCAAATAGATTTTCAGGGCATTGCAGACGCAGTTATGAATTCAAATAATGTAACTCTTACCGCAGCAGAAATTCAGCTTGCTTCTAAGAATGCACAATATGCAATATACAAAGCACAGTCAAATGAAACAGTGCTTGACGCACAGAGAACTGCAGTTGATGCCTCAAAGAAGGCTCTTGACACATTAAAGAAGCAGCAGGCAGAGCTTGCGGCAGGCTGGACTGCTGATTTTGACGGAACAATTACTGCAGTTGATATTACACCGGGTGCACAGACCACCGTGCTTACATCAGGTATTACTCTTGAAAATCTTGACACTATGGTTGCAACCTTAAGCTTAAGCGAATATGATGTTCACAAGGTAAAGGTTGGTATGCCGGCAACAATTACAACAGCTTACGGAAAATATGCAGGTGAGGTTGCGTCTATTGCACCTACCGCAACAGGCGGCTCTGAAACATCTATTCTTGACAGCGTAGGCTCCATGGCAGGCATCAGCGGACTTTCAAGCCTTACCGCTTCAGGCGCAGGTGTTGAATGTCAGGTATCAATTAAGGATACCGATGAAAACATTATTGCAGGCTTTGACGCAGATGTTGAAATTGAAACAGGCGAATATCTTGGCGTAGTGGTAGTTCCGATTGAATCCATTAAGCTTGAAAAAACAGGCTCATATGTTTACCTTTATAACGAAGAGGATAAGACTGTTACTAAGACTCAAATAGAAACAGGTGCAGTATCCGACTCCTGCTACGAGGTAACATCAGGTCTAAAGGTGGGCGACAGAATTATCTCTGCTCCCGAAGCAACATACAAGGAAGATACCTTTAAGGTAAAGGTTAAGTAAGGAGATTTCAGCGTGAATATTAGTGAAAGTCTGAAAATCGCCGTAAAATGTATTAAAGCCAACTGGATGCGCAGTCTTCTTACTATGCTTGGTATCATAATCGGTATCAGCTCCGTAATTATGATTATCGGCGCAGGTACGGGCGTACGAGATTACATTGTAGGTCTTATAGAGGATATGGGCTCCAATGCAGTTTTAGTCAGCGTTGACGCAACATCGGCTACCGACAATGACTATATTACCCTTGACGATGTGCAAAACATTAAAGACAAGGTAAACGGTGTTGAGAGATGCTCGCCCATGCTTGTGGGCTTCGGCAGAGCTACTATTGATAAAACCGCAACAGAAGCTACTGCAATGCTTATAGGTGTTAACAGCGATGTTCAGTTTGCTTTACCGAACAACTGTGTTTACGGCAGATTTTTTACCGATGAGGAATACGATGCAAACGCACCCATTGCAGTTATAGGTACTAATTCCGCCGATATGGCTTTCGGCTATCAGGATGTTACAAACGAATATATAACCGTAAGCTCCAGCGGAAAATCAATGAAAATTAAGATATGCGGTGTTGCAAATATCGACGCTCTTGCGAGCTCTGTGGGCGGCGGAAATATGATGTCGAATATGTTTTCAACAGGCACCGACAATGTGATTGTGGCTTTGTTTATGCCCTGTACCACTCTTACTCAGATAACCGGTGCAAATTCAAATTTAGGCAGCGTATTTGTTATTGCCGAGGAAGGCAAAAATTACGACGCAGTCGGCAATGCTGCTGTTAACTATCTTAAGTCTGCCCACGGCAATTACTCGAATAATATGTACACTGCTCAAAACATGGCAACATATGTTGAAATTGTAGATATTATTATGTCTGTACTTACAGCATTTATTGCCTGTGTCGGTGCTATATCGCTTATTGTTGGCGGTATAGGCGTTATGAACATAATGCTTGTTTCGGTAACCGAACGAACACGAGAGATAGGAATACGAAAATCGCTGGGTGCTAAAACAAAAATTATTACACTGCAATTCTTAACAGAGTCAATAATACTGTGTCTTATAGGAGGAATAATAGGTGTTACGATAGGTATTGCCGGCGCGTTTGTCGCATGCTCAATCATAGATATAACGCCTAACATTACATGGTGGCTTATCCTTATTGCCCTACTGTTCTCCTGCGGCGTAGGCTTATTCTTCGGAATTTATCCTGCAAGGAAGGCGGCTAAAATGAGTCCTATTGACGCATTGAGAAGCGAATAAATAAAATACAGATAATAAAGGTAATTCCGCGCATTTGTGCGGAATTATTTTTTTATTGCATATATGTGTAAATTATGATAGAATTTAGTATATATGAAACACTCTTGAAAGGGAATAATTATGGAAAACATCAACAGTATAATAGATAAATTTAATTTTAAGGGTACTCTGAAAAAATGCGAGCCGTTTGGTTCGGGCCATATAAACAGTACATATTTTGCAGTTTTTGACGATTGCGGTACCGAGAGAAAGTATATTATTCAGCGTGTAAACACATCTGTTTTCAAGCAGATTGACGAGCTTATGGAAAATGTTTTTTCAGTTACCTCGTTTCTGCGTAAAAGGATTAAAGCAGAGGGCGGAAATCCCGATAGAGAAACCCTTCACTACATAACTACTGCCGACGGCAAAAAATACTACAGGGCGGAAAATGGCGAATGCTTCAGAGCTTATATCTTTGTAGATAACAGCATTTGCTACGACAGCGTTGATTCTCCCGAGGTATTTGAAAAAAGCGGTATTGCCTTCGGTAAGTTTCAAAGATACCTTTCCGACTTCCCTGCCGAAACGCTTTTTGAAACAATTCCGAATTTTCACAACACTGCCTGGCGATATGAAAATGAATTTTTGCCGGCACTTGAGGCTAACAAAAGCGGCAGAGCCGTTAACTGTTCAAAAGAGATAGAATTTGTTAAGGCGCACAGAGCTGATTGCTCCCGTCTTGTTGACCTAACGGAAAAGGGTGAGCTTCCCTTAAGAGTTACCCATAACGACACAAAGCTAAACAATGTTATGTTTGACGCCGATTCAGACGACGCCATATGCGTTATTGACCTAGACACCGTTATGCCCGGCCTTGCACTTTATGATTTCGGTGATTCTATTCGTTTCGGTGCAAACACCTGTGCCGAGGACTGCGACGATTACGAGGCGGTAAAAATCAATCTTGACTACTTTAAGTCATATGCAAAGGGCTTTTTAAGTCAGGCAGGCAAAAGCTTTAACAAGTGCGAAATAGACAACCTTGCTTTTTCGGCTTTACTGATGACCTTTGAGTGCGGTATGAGATTTTTAACCGACTACATAAACGGTGACACCTATTTTAAAACGGCTTATCCCGAGCACAATCTTGTTAGGGCAAGAAATCAGTTTGCCCTTGTTGCCGATATGGAAAAGCATATGACGGAAATGGAAGAAATCATAAAAAATCTTTAAACGAACAAAAGCCCTTCATAGCGAAGGGCTTTAATTATTTATATTATCCGCAGGAGAGCCTTAATGTCTCTCCTTATCGTTATAGCACTCACAATATCTGCCGGCAAAGGAAGGCTCCTCTCCGCCTGCATACAGGTGGCTTATATCGGCAAACTGCTGGCAGCGAAAAACGGCTATCCCCTTTTCTCTTTCCTCTGTTATTAGCGTTGTAACAGAGGTTGGCAAGGCTATAAAGTTGTGCCAAAGCACCATAGGCGAGCAGGAAAAAATATGAGAAAGAATAACGCACTCCACACCGAAATGGCAGAAAAGCACCACGGTATCATGATTTGAATTCATAACCTTATAGTAGCTGCCGCAATGCTCATATCCGTGCTTTTTCAGCAGCTCGTCTATACCGTCACAAACCTTTTTATATTCCTCTGTAACATTTTTACTTTGCATAAGCTTAGTTGTGTTCCACTTATCCCTGTTGTAGTAATCGGGGTTAACAGTCCATTCCGACGGCAAACGGTCCCAACAGCTTTTAACAATCAGTCCCTTTCTGACCATACCCTGAAACTCCTGAAGCCAAGGCAGAATCTCAGCGTCCCTGTTTAAGCGGTTAAGGGTAAAGGAAGCGGTGTCCTTTGCTCTGCCTAAAGGAGAGCAGTAAAAGGCGTCAACATTAAGCCTGCAAAGCCTGTCGGCAAGAAGCTCTGCCTCTTTAAAGCCTTTTTGGGTTAGGGAGTCCTTAACATAATCAGGGTCACCATGGCGAACAATTATCAGCTTCATAGCTATCACCTCTCACATCTTATAATAATTTTACCACATTTGATATATTGTTGTAAATATGATAAAATATTAACAACAAGAATTTAAACATCTATTTTAGGAGATAAATTAATGAAAATACTAATTGCACCGGATAGCTTTAAAGGAACATTAAGCGCGGCAGAGGTATGCTCCTGTATTGAAAAAGGCTTACGGCAAGCAGAGAAAAGCAGCGAAATAATTTCACTTCCGTTATCGGACGGCGGAGAGGGATTTGCCGAAATTCTATCTTCATACTGTAATGCCGAAATACTTTACACCTACTGCAGTGACATATACGGCAGAAGAAAGAAATGCTCTTATTTTACCTTTGGTAAGACTGCCGTAATCGAGTGCGCGCAGGCAAGCGGCCTGCAAAAGAAAAAGGATGTTATGAATGCCTCCTCTTACGGCACGGGAGAGCTGATAAAAGCCGCTTATAACAAGGGATGTAGCAATATTATTCTTGGTTTGGGCGGAAGCGGCTGTTGTGACGGCGGCGCAGGAGCTTTAACTGCCTTGGGCGCCGTTTTCAGAAATATTTACGGGGAAATATTCGACTTCCCCACCGGCAAGGATTTAGAGAATATTTACGGTGCAGGCTTTGCAAAATGTGTAAAGGAATTAGACTTTACATTTGCCTGTGATGTAACAAATTTATATTACGGCAAAAACGGAGCCGCCTATGTATTTGCTCCTCAAAAGGGAGCTAATGCAAATGATGTGGAAATACTCGACAGGGGTTTAAAAATGCTGGGTGCGTTCTTACCTAAGGATATAAGCAGGCTTGCAGGAGCCGGTGCCGCAGGCGGTCTTTGCGGTGGCTTATACGGAGTTTACGGAGGTAAAATAAAAAGCGGATTTGATATTATTGCCGAAAGCTGTAATCTTGAAGAAAAAATCAAACAGGCAGACCTTGTTATTACAGGCGAGGGCAAAACGGATTCGCAAACACTAATGGGCAAGCTACCCTTTAAAATCAGCGAGCTTTGCAAAAAGCACGGTACAAAATGCGTGCTTATCAGCGGTGTTATTGAAAAAGGCATTAATCTTTGCTCCAAGCAAATCAGCCTTGCCGACAACATTATTTCTCAAGAGGAGGCAATAAAAAACGCCGCAGAAATACTGACGGATAAATCAAAATATATATTGCAATAAGTTGTAATTAATTATATAATAATTAGTGAATATATACATTAAGGAGAAGAATTATGAAGGTTAGAATTCCAAAGCACAGAGAATTTTTGATTAGATTTGAGGACGGTTATCCCCAAGAGGCAGAGGCTTGGGAGGCACTTAACCAAATCGTCAAGGATTATTCCGTTGACGGAAAGAGCGTATACACCGAAACATTTATTGAGGATAACGAGGACAAGGTAAAGGCACTTCAGGAAAAGTACGAATTCACTTACGAAATAATTGAGAAATAAGGAATTTGCAATGAATAAAAAAAGAGTTTACGCAGTTGCTACCGCCCACCTTGACACTGTATGGAGATGGGAGCTTGCAAAAACAGTAAAATAATTTATACCCGATACTCTTAAGAAAAATTTCGATTTTCTTGAAAGATACCCTAACTACCGCTTTAATTTTGAGGGTGCGTACAGGTATGAGCTTATAGAGGAGTTTTACCCC
>CALYNN010000070.1 GCA_945221685.1 uncultured Clostridia bacterium
TTAGGGAGACCTCTGCCCGAGGTAGCAAATATAACATGTAGTTCGTCCTTAATTATTTAAAAGTGTATTTTATGTACTGGAACGATTTCCTCAAACCAAGATATTCCATAATCCTGCTTAAGAGATTCAACCACTGCCTTTTTTATAATCCTTTGACAGTCGGGAACCGAATGAAGTGCAGAATTAATTGAATAGCCTTTTACGGGAAATGTATCCTTGGAGCCGATAAACTCCGACCAGGGCAGCGATTTTACTCCCTGAAACAATTCTTCAAAGGTGCATGCGCGAAAACGGTCAAGCACAATAAGAATTCTTTCGGCAAAGCGGCTGTTGATATTAGCCCTGCATAAAATATTTTCGTTGCCCTCAAAGAATACTCTTCCGTTTTCGGCAACAACATTTTCGGCATTCATTTGCTTCAGCTCGTCGCTGACAAGTCCCTCAAGTCCCAACAGACAGGGTGCGGTCATCTGCAAGTACATATTTAATTCCTTTAACTATTTTTTTTATAAAGAGGTAGGCATAACTGAATATTGCAAAAAAAGACCGAGTAAACTCGGTCTAATAAAATTTTACTCGCTGGCGGAAATATCGTAAAAAACTATTTCATTTGATTTGGCATAGCCTTTTTCGCGCGCCTTTTGTTCAATATACGAGTCTTTATTTTCACTATCGAGAACCGCCTTTAGCTCGTCGTTCTTTTTCTGCTGCTCATCACACTGGGCAACAAGCTCCTGCTTTTGAACCTGAAGGCGATTAATATCGGAAGAATTTTTTACAAGTGTGAATGTTAAAAACACAAAAGCAGATACGACAATTAAAGCCATTGCTCCGAGAAACAATTTCTTTTTATTGGCAATAAACTTATTTACTACGCTTTCTTTGCCTTTTTGCACTGTCACCTTTATCATCCCCGATTTTAGTTTTTATGACCTTGGCGCTCTTTTCTTTAATATTATAATATATACCGTGCGGTAATTGCAATACTTTTTTAAAACTTTTTATTCTGTTTTTTAATTTTTTTAACCGTATTTTAATCTTTTTTGCTACGGCGACTTCAAGCCCTTTCGTAACACTGCCCAAGGTAAAAATATAAAGCAGAAAGCCAAGCATAATAAAAGCCGGATAATATATTCTGATTGAGCCGCTGTTAAAAATCAAAATATAGCAATAAAATACCACGGCAAAGAAAACACAATACAAAAAATCAAAGAAAAATTTGTCGTTTAAAATAAGCCGCAAAAGCCTGAAAATATCGTAGCAGGCACCCATAATTCCGCCTAAAAGCACAGCATAAAACAGTGCCTCAGCCACCGAACAGCCTCTTTAATATTGAGCTTGAGGTGATTTTTTCGCTATAGCTTATTGAGGATATTTTTCCGCTGACGGTGAGCAATCCGCTTTCAAGGCTCAACTCCTCTACATGAAGAAGCTCTCCTTTAATATTTAATTCTCCGCAGTCGCATATAACAAGTATTTCCTGCTCGTTAAAGGCATCTACATCGTTTACCCCTGTTACCGACAGTCTTTCTCTGTTTACAAGCGACAGGCTGTGCTGTACTTCATTTTCCATAAAAAATCACCTGCTTAATATTATGCAGGTGAAAATGATTTTATTTACAATTGCTCGTACATTTTTGAAGCATCCTCTTTAAGCTTATGCTCTGCTACCTCTGTTACCCTATAGCTTTTTTCCGTGGCGCCGAAGGTGATTTTAATTATGTCACCAATCTTAACATCGTACGAGGCTCTTGCAGGCTTTGAGTTAACCTGAACCTTGCCGGCGTCGCACGCCTCATTTGCAACAGTTCTGCGCTTTATAATTCTTGAAACCTTTAAGTATTTATCTAATCTCATAACAACTCCGAATCATTGCGTTAAACTAATTAAGGCACCGCCCAGCGATGCCTTAAAGATAATGCTATTGATTATTTTACAGCGTCCTTAAGAGCTGCGCCTGCCTTGAAAGCAGGAACCTTTGAAGCAGGAATTGACATTGGAGCCTTTGTAAGAGGATTAATGCCTGTACGAGCTGCGCGCTCTTTAACTGAAAATGTACCGAAGCCGACAAGAGAAACCTTATCGCCGTCAGCAAGAGCTTCCTTAACAGCGTCTAATACTGCTGTTACTGCTGCGTCTGCATCCTTCTTTGAAAGTGCTGCCTTTTCTGCAACTGCTGCTACAAGTTCTGTTTTGTTCATATTAAAATTCCTCCGTTTTTTGCTGATTACTCAGCTAATATTTCTTTTGCCTCATCCCAAAGAGCATCAAGGATTTCGAGAGGTGCATCGTTAACAGATATTCCTTTTTCTTCTGCAAGCTGTTCAACCAAAGTAAAGCGCTTAATGAACTTATCGGTGGAGGCCTTAAGAGCCTCCTCGCTGTCAACGCTTAAAAATCTGGCAACATTTACACAGGAAAAAAGCACATCGCCGAATTCATCTTCAATCTCCTGTTGGCTTTTATGAGATACGGCATTATTCAACTCGTTAATCTCTTCCTGAATTTTATTTAAGGCACCGCTGATATTCTGCCAATCAAAGCCTGACTTTGATGCCTTGCTCTGCACCTTTTGCGCACGCATAAGCGCAGGCAGCTCCAACGGAATATCGGATAAAATCCGACTGCATTTATCCCGGCCCTTGGTTTTCTGCTTAACGGAATCCCAAACCGAAAGAACCTCCTGCACATTGCTTGCCTCTACATTTGAAAACACATGGGGATGACGGATAATAAGCTTGCGGCAAAGCTCATCGCATATGTCGCCGAAATCAAAATTACCCTGCTCCCTTTCCATTTCGCAGTGAAGCATAATCTGCAATAGCACATCGCCAAGCTCTTCGCGAAGGCCGTCAACGCTTTCTTTGTTTATTGCCTCGATTACCTCGTAGGTTTCTTCAATAAAATTCTTCTTAATTGAAAAGTGGGTTTGCTCACGGTCCCAAGGGCAACCGTCAGGAGCTCTCAGGATTGTGATAATTGAAATTAAATCATCTATTGAGTATTTATCTTTTCTTTCAAATTCAACCGCCACTTTTACACTCTCTTTCGATTAACTTGTCTTTTAAAATGATACTATAAAAAGGCTGAAATTTCAAGTATTTGGCGATAAATTTTACATTATTTGAAGCTTTTAATTTCTTTTATTGAAATTATTTTTAGGGTTATTAGTGAAATTGAATAAAAAACTACGAGAATTATCAGCAAAATAACCAAATATAAAATTTTGCTTTCAAAAGCATCCGCATATTTTTTTATGCCGTCAACAGCAAAATAAGTTATAACTCCTGCAAAAATCGGCTTTATAAAAATGCTTTTCAAGTCAAAATCGGTATTTGTCTTTTTATGTATTGTGAGCATAGTTGATATAATTATTATTGTAAATCCCAAAAAATTTGAGACACAGCTGCCGAGAATATTTATTTCGCTTTTTGTTACAAGGATAAAATTAATTAAAATACGAATTGCGGCGGCAACAATAAACGGAATAATTGTTTGCTTTGCAAAGCCTAAAGCCTGAGTACAGTAAACAGATGTAACCGCGGCACAGCACGGCAAAATTGTTACTGCACTGTAAAAAAGCAGAGCTCCTGCATTTTCAACAATATCGGGATTGCTTTTTGAATAAAAAAGCGAAAGAATATCCTTTGAGAAAAGCGCCAAAACAAGTCCTCCTGCAATACCCAAAACAACCGTATATTTAAATATTTCATTAATCAGCCTTGTAAATCTTGCGGTGTCTGACTCAAAGGCGGCGCTGACTGCCGGCACTGCGGTAATGCCCAAAGCCATAACAACGGCAGGAACTAAATTTTTAAAATCAAGGGCGGCGGCAAATATGCCGTAAACATAAGTAAACAGGTCTTCTCCCTGCACACCGTAAATTTCTTCAAGCACGCTTTTATCGCAAAGGGTTAAGCAATACTGAATGCTTGAGGTATCTGCAAAATTTGACAGGCTTTGTATTACAGTTGCACACACAAGAGGCACGCTGAAGGCAAGCAGCTCGTTGTATGCGCTTTTATACTCGATTTTTCGTGAGCTGTAGCTTTTATAATTAATTTGAGTATATGCTTTTGCAAAAGCGTATGCCGCGATACTGCCGAAGGTTGTACCAAGCATTGCGGCGGCAGAGGTAAAGGGATATATAGCGGAAAACGCCTGTTCCTCATTTTTCATTAAAGCACCCATAACAGTATTCGTCTGCAAATAGCAATTATAAAGACTGCTCATGGCAAGGCGGGCAAAAAGCAAGCCGAAAATCATTTTAACAAGCGCCTCAATAAGCTGACTTACGGCAGTGGGCTTCATATCAATAAAGCCCTCGCTGAAGGCTCTGTGGCAAGCGCAAAGGCAGGAAAAGAATACAGACGGAGCGATTGCAAAAACAGTATATATGCTTTTAGGCGAGGAGCAAATTAAATTTGAATAAGGCACTGCCAATGCGGCAACCGCCACAGCCCCTATTAACCCCGCAATAAAGAAAAGCTTTTTCGATGCCCTGCGAAGCTGAATAATTCTTGCCCTATTATTTTTGGCATTATATGTGCTTACAAGCTTTGTCAGTGCAATGGGGAAAGCGCCCATTGTAATAGCATGGACGGGAAGATATAAATTATAAGCCACCGAAAAATAGCCTCTGCCCGTAGCGCCTATATACGAGGTAAGAGGTATTTTATATACTGCTCCTATAAGCTTAACAAGAACGGCTGCAGCAAGCATAAACACAGCAGAGCCGATATATTTTTGCTTAATCCCCTTTTCCACAAAATCACCCTGAAATTGATTTTCATAAGCAAGTAAAAGAAAAATAAAACAGGCAGAGTTAACATACTCTGCCTTAAATTATATTTATTAAATTTTATCTTTATGATTTTTGAAGAAAAGAAAATTATTCCTGCGCGTCATTTTCGTCGGCAACGGTTGTCTCGACCTCAGCCTCCTGCTTTGGCGCGGAAGCCTTTTCCATTTCCTTTTGAATTGTTTCCTTTGTGCGCTGAACGGTTTCGGCAAAGCTTGCTTTAATAGCTTCTATTTCCGAGCTGAGAAGCTCTGCTTTTTCCCTTGCCGCCGCAATTTTTTCGGCAGTATCCTTAAGCTCCTCCTCATCTGCCGCTTCGCCTGTCATTATACAATACTGAAGCTGACCGTATTTTTCGTAAAGCTTTGAAAGCTTTGATTTTGTATCAAGAAGCTCAACCCTTTTTCTGCTTAATTCCAAATGCTCTGCGCTTTTCTTGCTGACGGTTTCCGCCATATCGCGTGTTTTGGCAAGCATTTCATCAAGCTTGGGATTATTACCTGTTGAAAAGAAATCACTGAAAATGTTAGACATTTAAATCACCTCTAATTTATTATATTACAATTCGTAAAATATTGCAATACTAAACGGCAATAAACACACGGCTATTTATAAAATTTTAATATTCCCTCTTTACGAGATAAAATTTCGGAAAAATTATCATTATACTCGTAAGGATATTTATAGTTATAAATCCGTTCAATATAGCCTGTTTTTTGGTCCTTAAGCCTTGTTACTGCCCCTGCACCAACTGCAAAAACAGAATGTGTTTCGTCCATCATAAACACATTGTAAAGGCAGTCTCTTCTCTGCCTGCACCAGCCGACATTTTCGAGATTACCAAGCGATTTTGACTGACGGTACATATAATACGGATAGTATTCTTTGTCAGTAAGACACTGAATTGAATAATCTACCATACGGGCAGTTGTAAGCCTGTCGGTAAGGTCAAAGGTATTTTCCCTTGTAACCATATAAGAGGCTGATTTAAGGGCAAGAGTATGAATTGTAACAGAGTCGGCACCCAAAGCGGAGGCTTTGTCAACGCTTGCCTTAAAGGACTCAAGGCAGTCACCGGGCAGTCCTGCAATAAGGTCGGTATTAATATTGTCAAACCCCATATTTCTTGCAAGCTCAAAGGCTTCAACGGTTTGCATTACAGTATGCCGTCTGCCGATATTTTTAAGCACATCATCGTTAAATGTTTGAGGATTAATGCTTATTCGGGTAACTCCTGCATTTTTTAGCACACTAAGCTTTTCGGCGCTGACCGTATCGGGTCTGCCTGCCTCAACAGTATATTCACGCAGGGTGGAAAGGTCAAAGGATTTTTCGATAGTATTAAAAAGCTTTTCAAGCTGTAACGGTGAAAGAGTCGTAGGCGTGCCGCCGCCGAAATATATTGTTTCAAGCCTTAAATTAAGCTCCTTAGCAATTTGCGCCGTTCTTTCAAGCTCTCGGCAAAGCAAATCTGTATAAGGCTCCATCAGCTTTTGGGTGCGCTCTATTGAATGAGAAACAAAGGAGCAATAGGAGCACCTTGTGGGGCAAAACGGTATAGATACATAAAGAGAAAAGGAATTTTCCGATGACATAGCTATAGTACGGTTTTCGTGCTTCATAACCTCTGCCGCCAGCCTTGCTTTTGAGGGAGAGGTTAAAAAATTATCGGTAAAATACTTTATCGCGCCCTCCTCGCCGTACATTTCGGAAAAGCGGTGCATAAGCTTTGCAGGACGAACTCCGAAAAGAATTCCCCACGGTGGCTTATATCCCGTCAGCTCACTTAAGGCATTGTAAAGCAAAACGGACATAGCAGTAGCCGTGTCCTCGTTTTGCAAAAGAATATGAGTTTTTTTTACGCGGCGGTCATAGGCAGAAGCATCTGCAATAAGCTCGCCGTTTTTCATTTCGGTTATAACCGTAATATCCTCCCGGCCCTGCTCTCTGATTTTTTCATATGGAAAAAAGACGGTGCAGATATTTTTCATATCGTAGCCGAAGGAATGATTAATTACTTTAAGTACCATATATTACACTTTCATATAGGGATTATTATTGCGTTCAAAATCAAGAGTAGTTACTCTGTCGTGACCCGGGTAAACATTATAATTGCCGTCTAAAGAGGCAAGCCTTTTCAAGCTTTCGATTATTTCACTTGATGAACCTCCGGGAAAATCGGTTCTACCGCAGGAGCAGAAAAACAGCGTATCGCCGGTAAAAATATTCCTGTCGGCAATATAACATAAGCCGCCCTTGGTGTGCCCCTTTGCAGACATAACCTTAATAACTGTTTCACCCAACATAATTTCGTCGCCGTCGGCAACAATTAAATCTGCCTCGGTATTGTTATGGACTGCACCGCAATAAGCAGCAAGACTCTCCTTTGAGGAGGAAAGCATAGGCTCATCCTCGGCTGAAATTACAACCTTAGCGCCTGTTAGCTCCTTTACCGCCTTTACTCCGCCAATATGGTCAAAATGGCCGTGAGTCAGCAAAATATATTTAAGGTTTGCGCCGCTGATAAATTTTTGCATTTCGGCACTGTCCTCCGTGCAGTCAACAAGGGCGCTTTCACCTGTTGACGAATCGGTAATAAGATAACAGTTGTTTTGCAGTGAGCCGAAGGCTTTTGTTTTTATTTCAAGCATTATTTCATTTCCTTAATTATTTTTAGGTCTTGGGTGGCGAAAAATATTATTTTAATTCTCTGCTGTCAAGCACGATTGTAACAGGTCCGTCGTTAATCAGCGACACCTTCATATCCGCACCGAATTTTCCCGTTGCAACCTTTTTTATGCCTGATTTTTTCAGCTCGTCAACAAAATAGCAATAAAGACTCTTTGCCTCTTGGGGAGGAGCTGAATTTGTAAAGCTGGGGCGTCTGCCGTGGGAGCAGTCGGCACACAGGGTAAACTGAGAAATAACGAGAATTTCACCGTCTGTATCAAGGCAGGACAGGTTCATTTTTTCATTCTCATCCTCAAAAATACGGAGAACGGGAATTTTCTTTATAAGCTTATCGGCGTCCTCCTTTGTATCATTTTGCATTACTCCCAGCAAAATCATAAAACCCTTGCATATTTCGCCGATAATTTCACCGTCAACGGCAACGCTTGAATTTATTACTCTTTG
>CALYNN010000071.1 GCA_945221685.1 uncultured Clostridia bacterium
TTTTGCAAATATGCGTCCGGTAAATGTACCCGAGGATGGCATAGACTGGACCTTCTTCAGAGAACACACCCAGGGCGGATATGCGGTAGGCTCTCACGGAGTAAATATTACCGACGATTTAGCAGTTGATTTTACTGTTGCAACACAGGAGGGCTGCGAAAGAATTGCTCGTCTTGCCTACGAATATGCAAGAAAGAACCACAAGGGCAAGGTTTCTATTATTACAAAAGCAAACATTATTAAAACCACCGACGGTAAATTCCTTAAAACAGCGAAGAAAATCGGAGAGGAATACCCGGAAATCATTACAGACGACTGGTATGTTGACATTACAACCGCAAAGCTCATTGACCCTATGAGAAGAAAGGACTTCAAGGTATTTGTGCTTCCTAATCTCTATGGCGATATAATCACCGATGAAGCGGCTGAATTTCAGGGCGGCGTAGGAACGGCAGGCTCTGCAAACATCGGTAAAAAACATGCAATGTTTGAGGCAATTCACGGCTCTGCACCGAGAATGATTACTGAGGGCAGAGGTCAGTATGCAGACCCCTGTTCAATGCTTCGTGCTTCCGTAATGCTTCTTTCTCATATAGGTTATCAAAAAGAGGCTGACGCGTTAGAGGCGGCTCTCGACAAATGTATGTTTGAAGAAAAGAAGCTTACAGTTACAGGCAGAGATAACGGCTGTACCTGCAGTGAATTCGGTGACTATGTAATGGAAACAATTACCGAAATGACAAAATAACAACAAAATTACTTGAAAGAGAGGAAAAGCCATGTCTGCAAAAGAAGATATTTCAATATCTGTTATTAAGCGTCTGCCGCGGTACTACCGCTTTTTGCAGTCGCTGAAGGAAAACGGCATAGTACGCATCAGCTCAAAGGAGCTTGCGGCAAGAATGGGTCTTACCGCTTCGCAAATCAGACATGATTTCAACTGCTTCGGCGGATTCGGTCAGCAGGGCTACGGCTACAATGTACCGGAGCTTCACGCAAAGATAGGCGAAATTTTATGCGTTGACAAGGAAATTAAAACTATTCTAATCGGCGCAGGTAATTTAGGTAAGGCTGTTACAAATAAAATCTTTTCAAAAAACAGCGGCTTTAAGCTAATCGGCATTTTTGACAAGAACGAGGCGCTGTGCGGAAATATGATAAAGGGTATTCCAATCAGAAACATTAATTACCTCGAAAATTTCTGCATCGACAACGAGCCTGTTTGCGCAGTTACCTGTATTCCCTCAAACGATATGAGAGAAATAGCAGATTTACTTGTTAAGGTAGGTATTAAGTGCTTTTGGAACTTTTCTAATTTTGACATTGCCATGGCGCACCCGGAGGTTCTTGTTGAAAATGTTCATTTAACTGACAGCCTGCTTACCTTAGGCTATCTTGCCAACACTTCCCTAACCGAAACGGAGGAATAAATTTGCAGCAAATTAGTACCAAAGAAATTGTAGATATAATCAAATACAACGACCACAGTGCTGTTATTGTTGAAAAAATTCCTTTGGCAAATTCAAGTCAGTACAAGGCGAGATATTCAGTAGTTGATTTTGATACTAAAAGCATTGATGTAATTACAAAAGGTGCTTATCTGTTGAAAAAGTTCGGTCCTAACTATAAAAAAATCAGCGAAATTATGCCGAATTTTGTTCAGTGCGAAGCCTCGGTGCTTTACGACCGCAGAGTTCTTGCTATTTTTCCAAACGGAGAAGCAGGCATTTTTGACCGTGACGGTGAGCTGGAGTGGAACGGAAGCTTCGATTACCACGACAAGCCCATCAAATGTCTTGCTCCCGAGGGAAAATATTTTTGGAGCGTATGCCGCGATGAAAACTGTGTTATCAGATATTCAAGCCAAAATATGAAGCTTGATTTGCGCATAGGCGGCAAGGACGCTTCAACCTTTGTATCACCCACTCACATAAGCTGCTGCGACGGCGACTTATATGTTTGCTGTGATAACAATAAGGTAAGAAAAATTGACAGGTTAAACTACACTGTTTCGGATTATCTTAATTTTAACGATACTGTTAAAATGTATTACAAAATCGGTGATAACGCAATAGCAGTTATGCAAAGCGGTACATATGTTGTTTAATTACAAATAAAGCAAAAAATCCTGAAGGCTTTAAAGGTCTTCAGGATTTTTTTACATTTCTGTTTCGGAAAGCATTTCTTTGATTATTTGCGCAGAGGCTGAAAAGCTTTTCTTCTCGTTTTCAGACAGGGTCATTTCAAGTACCTCTCTTATACCGTTTCGGTTAAGAACGCAGGGCACTCCGATATATATTCCCTTTTCTCCGTATTCACCTTTTAATAGTGTAGATACGGTAAAAACGGAATTTTCGTTAAAAAGTATTGCTCTTGTTAATCTTGCCAGCACCATACCAATACCGTAATAGGTTGCCCTCTTTACTTTTATAATTTCGTATGCGGAATCTCTTACCTCAGCGGCAAGCTTTTTCATATCCTCCGTTAGCTTATCATTATCCTTTTCAAGCTCCGAGAGAGACTTAACGGAAATATATGCATTACTCCAGCTTACGAACTCCGAATCCCCATGCTCGCCAATAACATATGCGTGAACATTTCGCGGATTAACCTTAAAATAATCGCTCATAAGATATTTAAGTCTTGCGGAATCAAGAGAGGTTCCGGAGCCTATTACTCTTGACGAGGGAAAGCCGGACAGCTCATAAACAACCTGCGTCATTATATCAACAGGATTTGACGCAACAAGAAACACTCCTGAAAAGCCGCTGGAAACAACAGGCTTTACAATAGACTTGAACACGTGATAATTTTTTTGCAGTAGGTCCCTTCGTGTTTCTCCGTCATTTTGAGGCGCTCCTGCACATATTACGACAACATCTGCATCGGAGCAATCCTCATACTCGCCGTCTCTAATTTTCATAGAGCTTGGTGCAAAGGGCAAGCCGTGGCTAAGGTCTGCTGCTTCTCCCCATGCTCTTGTTTTGTCTATATCTATAAGCACAAGCTCATCGCAAATATTTTGATTAAGCATTGCGTATGCAAAACTCATTCCTACCATACCAACGCCTATTATTACAACCTTTTTATTATCGTTTGGCATAAAAAATCACCCGAAGGTATTATTTGCAAACTTCGGGTGATAATTCTTTTTATTACAAAATTAAGCCTTAAAAAATGATTTATTTGAAAAACAACGGAAGCTTTTCAAGAAATACAATATCATCTCTGTCGGCGGCATCGCCCTCAGCAAGAGGAGCACAGGAAGCTACAATATTACCGTCAAAGGCTTCTACAAGTCCCTGAACGACCTTTAGGCTTTCGCCGGTGGAAATTACATCGTCAACAATTAAAACTCTTTTGCCCTTAAGCAAATCGCCGTCCTCGTGGCCAAGATACAAAGTTTGCTCCTTTTGGGTGGTTATAGAGGTTACAGAATATGAAATTGGATTATCCATATAAACCTTAACGCCCTTGCGAACAACTATGTACTTTTTGCCTGAAATTCTACTCATTTCATAGGCAAGAGGAATGGACTTTGCTTCGGGAGTAACAATATAGTCAAACTCCGGGCATTTTTCAAGAAGTGCCTTTGCGCAAGCCTCGGTCAGTTCAACATCACCAAAAAGTATAAATGCGGCAATATCAAGCTTATCCGACACTGCAAATTTTTTCAGCTGACGCTCAACGCCTGCAATTTTTAAGGTATAGTATTCATCACTCATATTATTTTTTCTCCTAACTTTACACCGCCGATAATATGGAAATGAAGGTGCATAACAGTTTGACCTGCATCCTCACCGCAGTTATTAATAATGCGGTAGGAGTCGATGCCCTGTGATTTTGCAATTTCGGGAATTTTTTCAAAAATTGCAGAGATGTAATCACTGTTTTCAGAGTTAATACCGTTTGCACAGTCGATATGCTTTTTAGGCACAACAATAATATGCACCGGGGCTACAGGGTTTATATCCTTAAACGCAAGCACCCTTTCATCCTCATAAACCTTTTCGGAGGGAATGTTGCCTGCTATGATTTCACAAAACAAACACATATTACTATCTCCTTACTTAATAAGTGATTTAACGGTAGCTTCAACAGCTGCAATAGCTTCGTCAAGCTTTGACAAATCCTTTGCGCCTGCCATTGCCGAATCGGGACGTCCGCCGCCTCCGCCGCCTGCAAGCTTTGCAATTTCTCTTACCAAATCACCCGCTTTAACGCCCTTTGCAATAGCATTTTTACCGCATACTGCCACAAGGTTTGCCTTGTCGCCGTTAACGCCTGCGATTACGGCAACAACATTGTCGCCCTTATTTTTAAGGTCGTCGCCCATAGAACGAAGGGCGTCGGGTGTAGTGCCCTCTACCTTGGCGGTAAACAGCTCAAGTCCGTCAATCTCGACCGGTTTTGAGAACATATCTGCACTTTTAAGCTTTGTAAGCTGGGCGTTGAGCTTTTGAATTTCTTTATCCTTTTCCTTATTTTCCGCAATTAAGGAGGTTATTCTTCCGTCAATCTCGTTTTCGCCGGTTTTAAGGGCAGAAGCAACAAATCTTACAAGAGCTTCGTTTTTATTCAAATAATTAAGCAAGCCGACGCCTGTATATGCAGTAATTCTTCTTACGCCTGCGGCAACAGATGACTCGCTGACAATTTTGAACAGACCTAACTGACCGCTGTTGGAAACATGAGTACCGCCGCAGAACTCGGTGGAAAAGTCGCCGCATTTAACAACTCTTACTATATCACCGTATTTTTCGCCAAACAGCATCATTGCGCCCATTTTCTTTGCTTCTTCAATAGGCATTTCCTGCATTGTTACAGTTTCAGCCTTAAGAATAAATTCATTAACAAGTGTTTCAACCTTAAGAATTTCTTCGGTTGAAAGAGGACTGAAATGAGTAAAGTCAAATCTTACCTCTTTTTCATCAACAAGCTGACCCGCCTGCTCAACATGGGTTCCGAGAACCTGCCTTAATGCCGCCTGAAGCAAGTGCGCCGCAGTATGATTTCTCATTATGGATTTTCTGCGTCTTTCGTTAATGCTTGCACAAACAGTGTCGCCTACGCTGATAACGCCTCTTGAAACCTCTCCGGAATGTAAAAATATTCCGTCGGCATTTTTAGTAGTATCGGCAACAATAAAGGCATTGTCGTCACCATTCTTAATAACACCGCTGTCACCTACCTGACCGCCTGAAAGGGCATAAAACGGTGTTTTATCAAGAACGGCAATTCCCTGCTCTCCCGAGCCTAATCTCTCGGTAAGCTCGCCGTCAGCATTTATAAGGGCAACAATTCTTGCTTCACATTCAAAGTCTGTATAGCCTACAAACTCTGTTTTTTCTGCCTCAATCTTAATGCTTTCGCCCTTCCATGCGTCTGCGCCTGCGTCCTTTCTTGCGGCTCTTGCGGTAGATTTTTGATTTGCAAGCAGAGCATTAAACTTGTCCTCATCAACTGTTATTCCCCTTTCCTCAAGAATATCCTTCGTTAAATCAAGGGGAAAGCCGTAGGTATCGTTGAGCTTAAAGGCATCTTCGCCGGAGAAAACATTACCTTCTGTTTTTTCAATATATTCGTCAAGCAGAGCAAGACCTGCGTCAATGGTTTTGCCAAAGGACTCTTCCTCGGCAAGAATAACCTTTGTAATAAGCTCCTCCTTATCTGCAAGCTCAGGATAAGCGGTTTTATTTTCGTTAATAACAGTTTTGCATACCTTCCAAAGAAACGGCTCGTTAATTCCAAGGAGTCTGCCGTGGCGGCAGGCACGCCTTATAAGACGGCGAAGCACATATCCTCTGCCGTTATTAGACGGAATTACACCGTCGCCGATCATAAAGGTTGAAGAACGCACATGGTCGGTAATAACGCGCAATGAAACATCCTTCTTCTCGTCCTCGTGATAAGCAACGCCTGCAATCTCGGAGATTTTTTTCATAATATTTTGAACGGTATCAACCTCAAAAATATTATCAACTCCCTGCATTATGCAGGCAAGTCTTTCAAGTCCCATACCTGTATCAATATTGGGATGGTCAAGAGGAGTATAGTTGTTGTTTCCGTCGTTATCAAACTGAGTGAAAACATTATTCCAAAACTCAGTATATCTGTCGCACTCACAGCCGGGACCGCAGTCAGGACTTCCGCAGCCGTACTTTTCGCCCCGGTCAAAATAAATCTCAGAGCAGGGACCGCAGGGACCAGAGCCGTGCTCCCAGAAATTATCCTCCTTGCCCAGCCTTACAATATGGTCAGGAGCTACACCGTTTTGCTTAGTCCATATTTCATAAGCCTCGTCATCATTTTCGTAAATGGTAACATAAAGCTTGTCCACAGGCATTTCAAGCACCTTGGTACAAAACTCCCAAGCCCAAGCAGTTGCCTCCTTCTTGAAATAATCACCAAAGGAGAAATTACCCAGCATTTCAAAAAAGGTGCCGTGACGGGCTGTTTTACCTACGCACTCAATATCGGGAGTGCGGATACATTTTTGGCAGGTGGTAACACGCTTGCGGGGCGGTGTAACCTCACCTGTAAAATATTTTTTCATGGGAGCCATACCTGAATTTATAAGCAAAAGACTCTTATCTCCGTCCGGTACAAGAGAAAAGCTGGGTAACCTAAGATGTCCCTTGCTTTCAAAGAAAGACAGATATTTCTCTCTCAAATCATTTAATGATGTCCATTCCATAATCTATACCTCAAAATTTGACTTTAAAATTAAAGCAAATATTATTATGTTCATTTTTTTACGTATCACAAACATCAAGGGCAACAAAAAATGTTGCCCTTAAATTTATTGTGAATTAGAGCTTTTCAACAATCTTTGTAAGTTCCTTAGCTTCATCAACTGTGAAGGTAAGACCCTTGCTCATCTTTGAATGGTCAGGTGACCAATCACGAACGTCAATCTTAGGCTCACGTCCGTTCCAGGAAATCATATTAACCTCTCTGGTCCAGCCCCTTGCAGTTTCGGAAATTACACCGAGATGCTCTGTGATTTCGTACTTAATTTCTGGCATTTCATACTCCTCCTTTTTTACATATTGAAATTAAACCTTTAACTTATTTAAGACTGCGTACAATGTCCGCAGTATCGCGGGCAATGGTAAGCTCCTCATCTGTTGCAAGGATAAATACCCTTACTTTATCTGTTGGGTCTGTAAGCTCAGCCTCAGCACCTTTTTGTGTTTTTTGGTTAAGCGCCTCATTGATATGAACACCCATATAACCAAAATATGAACAAATCTTTGAACGAAGCCAAAAGCCGTTTTCACCGATGCCGCCTGTAAATACAATTGCGTCAACACCATTCATTGCGGCAATATATGATCCGATATACTTGGCAATTTCATAAGCCTGCATTTCATGAGCAAGGATTGCTCTTTCATTACCCTGTGCCTGAGCGGCGCATATATCACGGTCATCAGAGGACACACCGGAGATTGCGTTTACGCCTGATTCCTTGTTAAGAACCTTATCCATCTCATCAGGTGAAAGACCAAGCTTTTTCATAATAAATGTAACAACCGATGGGTCAACTCCGCCTGAACGTGTGCCCATCATAAAGCCGTCAAGAGGGGTAAAGCCCATTGATGTATCAACAACCTTACCGTGGTCAACGGCGGCAATTGACGAGCCGTTACCCAAATGGCAGGTAATAACTGTCTCTTATACACATCTGACGCTGCCGACGATCTTACGCGTGTA